>JAIBAS010000281.1 GCA_019695075.1 Promineifilum sp.
TTGTAAGGCGGGTTGCCAACCCGCCCTACAGCCATGACCAATCGCTTATTGACACGGCGCGTCATAAGCCGCTATCATGTCGGTGGAGGTGGGACCGCATGCAACCCAAGGAAGTCACCCGTTTGTACCTCACCCGGCACAACGCCCATGACGTGGAAGGCGTCATGGCTCTCTTCGCCGACAACGCCTGTTACGAGATACCGGGCCGTCTGATACGCCACGGCAAGGCGGAAATCCGTCAGACCGAGGAGTGGGAGGCCGCCGTCCACGACCAGTTGCGCACCGGCGATCTGGTCCAGGCCGACCACGAGGTCAGCTTCCGCGCCTTTGCCAGCAATGACTGGCTGCGCGCCGCGGGGGTCGATGAGCTGCGCTACACCTCGATGACGATCAAGGTGAGCCACGGCCGCATCGTCCGCATCACCGCCGCCCTCGCGCCGGAGTCGGCCGGCGTCCTCGCCCCGGTACACTGACGCGGGCCGGCCGCGCCGCCGGTGCTCGGCATGGCGCGGCGGTTTGTGATATGCTTCGCTCTCTGGCGCACGGCAAGTTCGTTGCGCCGGTTAATCTTGCCGGGAGGTAGTGAAGCATATGCACGCTGCTGACGTTCTGAAGTACGGCAATCTGACTGTCTTGCGTGGCCTCCAGGGCTTGCCCGTGGAGGATTGGACGACGGCCGGCGTCTGTGGCTGGTGGTCGGTGCGCGAGATCATCGCCCATCTGGCCTCGTTCGAGGTCATGTTGCTCGACGTGCTGGCCATCGCCGCCGGCGAGACGAACGACCTCGGCCCCACCTTGCGCGCCTGGGCCAGCAACGGCCAGCGCTTCAACGACGAGCAAGTCGCCGCCCGCGCGGCGCTCTCGCCGGAGGCAACGCTGGCCGACTACGCCGCTGCGCAGGCCGCGGTGATGGCGCGCGTGGCCGCCCTGCCCGCCGGGGCGACGACGCGCGCGGGCTTCTTGCCCGCTTACGGCCGCGAATACGACCTCGACGACTTCCTGACCTACTCCTTCTACGGCCACAAGCGCGAACACACCGCCCAGATCGCCGTCTTCCGCGACGCCATCAAACGCTGATAGAAATGGCGCGCCGCTGACGCGGATGCCGCGGCCGAACGCAGATAGGAACCACATAGTTCTTATCTGCGAACATCCGGCCCCGTCAGCGTGAGCAGCGTCCCATCCTGCCCCTTGACTTTCAGGTCGTCTAGCGTATACTTTAGCCATGACTAATTTAGTCACGGCTAATTCTACCATTAGACACGATGCAGAACCATCGCTGGCCGGCCCCAGCACCGCCGCCGGCGACTACCTGCGCGCCCTCTTCGCGCTGGGCGAGGGCGGACGCGCCGCGACCACGACGCAGGTGGCCGAGCGCGTCGGCGTTCGCCCGGCGTCGGCCACGGCCATGCTGCAGAAGCTGGCCACGGCCGAGCCGCCCCTGGTGGAGTACCACAAGAACCACGGCGCGCGCCTGACGGCCGCCGGCGAACGCGCCGCGTTGGCGCTCATTCGCTGTCATCGCCTGCTGGAACTATTCCTACACGAAAAGCTCGGCTACGCCTGGGACGAAGTCCACGACGAAGCCGACCGCCTGGAGCACGTCATCAGCGCGGAGATGGCCGACCGCCTGGCCGAAGCGCTGGGTCGGCCCACACGCGACCCCCACGGCCACGCCATCCCCGCCGCCGACCTGTCGCTGCCGGCCGAGGCCGCCCTGCCCTTGACGGAACTGGCGCCGGGCCATTGCGCCGCGGTGCTCCACGTCAGCGACGAGGACGCCGCGGCATTGCGGCGGCTGGCGGTGCTGGGCGTGCGGCCGGGCGTTGTGGCCACCCGCGATGATGCCGTCGCCGATGGGGTTATCACGCTGCGCCTGCGCGACGGGGCAACGGCCATGCTCAGCCCGGCCGATGCCGCGCGCGTCTTCGTCAGCCCGCTCATGACCCAGCCGACTCACTACACGCAATGCGGAGATCATACAACACCGTGAAACATCTCGCTTTCCTCGCCCTGGCCCTGCTCGCCCTGCTCCTGTCGGCCTGTGCCGGCGGCGCGGCGGCCGGCAGCGCCGACGGCCGCCTGACGGTCGTCACCACCACCGGCCAGATCGGCGACACCGCCCGCATCGTCGGCGGCGATCACGTCCGCGTGCTCAGCCTGATGGGGCCGGGCACTGACCCCCACCTCTACGTCGCCGGCATCAGCGACGTGGACAAGCTGCGCGGCGCTGACGTCGTCTTCTACAACGGCCTCTTCCTGGAGGCGCAAATGGACGCCGTGCTGGAGCAGTTGGCCGAGCGGCAGACCGTCGTCGCCGTCTCAGCCGGCATCGACCCGGCCGAACTGCTGCCCTCGGCCGCCTACGCCGACGAGTTCGACCCGCACATCTGGTTCGACGTGCGCCTGTGGATGCAGACCGTCGAGCAGGTGCGCGATACGCTGATGGCCGTTGACCCGGCCCACGCCGCCGATTACGAGGCCAACGCCGCCGCCTACCTGGCCGAACTGACCGAACTGGACGCCTACGTGGCCGCCCAAGCCGCCCGCGTGCCGGAAGCGCAGCGCGTGCTCATCACCGCCCACGACGCCTTTAACTACTTCGGCCGCGCCTACGGCTTCGAGGTGCTGGGCCTGCAAGGCATCAGCACCGCCTCGGAGGCGGGCACGGCCGACGTGCAGAACCTGGCTGACTACATCGCCACGGCCCGCATCCCGGCCATCTTCATCGAGTCGTCCGTGCCCGTGCGCAACGTCGAGGCCGTGCAGGCCGCCGTGCGCGACCGCGGCTTCGCGGTGCGCATCGGCGGGCAGCTCTTCTCCGACGCGATGGGCGACGCCGGCGCGCCGGAGGGGACCTACGTGGGCATGGTGCGCTACAACATTGATACGATTGTCGGCGCGCTTCTGGCCGAATAGCGGCTCAGCGCCTGCTCAGTGCCTGGCACTTTCTGAAGTGCCTGGCACTTTCCGGGAGCGCCGACCAAGAAAGCGCGACGCACCGACGGAGTAAAAGAGGGACATCATCTATGGACAACCAAACAAACCTACCCGCTATCGACATCACTGACCTGACCGTCGCCTACCAGGACAAGCCCGTCCTCTGGGACGTGGACTTGCAAGTGCCGCCGGGCGTGTTGCTGGCCATTGTCGGCCCCAACGGCGCAGGCAAGACGACGCTGATCAAGTCCGTCCTCGGCCTGATCAAGCCCGTCGCCGGGCAGACGCTCATCTTCGGCGCGCCCTACGCCACGCAGCGCCGCCTCGTCGCCTACGTACCCCAGCGCGGCAGCGTCGATTGGGACTTCCCCACCAGCGTCCTCGACGTGGTCATGATGGGGCGCTACGGCCGCCTCGGTTGGCTGCGCCGCCCCGGCCGCGACGACCGCGAGGCCGCCCTGGGCGCGCTGGAGAAGGTCGGCATGGCTCGCTACGCCGGCCGGCAGATCAGCCAGCTTTCCGGCGGCCAGCAGCAGCGCACCTTCCTGGCCCGCGCCCTTGTCCAGGACGCGCAGGTGTACTTTATGGACGAGCCATTCCAGGGCGTGGACGCGACCACCGAGCGGGCCATCGTCGATCTGCTGAAGGAGCTGCGCGGCGCGGGTAAGTCGGTCGTTGTCGTCCACCACGATTTGCAGACCGTGCCGGAGTACTTCGACTGGGTGCTGCTGCTCAACATCCGGCGCATCGCCGCCGGGCCGGTGGGCGTCGTCTTCACCGAGGAGAACCTGCGCCGGGCCTATGGCGGGCGCGTCGGCTTCCTGGGCGGCAATGGCCACAGCGAGCCGGCCGGCACGGCCGCCCCGCGCCGCGCTGAGACGCAGGCCGGTTGAGGAGCGCCGTCATGGACTTACTCAACAGCCTTTTCTTCGACTACACCATCCGCACCGTCGCCCTGGGCGCGGCCGTGCTGGGCATCGTCGCCGGGGCGCTGGGCAGCTTCGCCCTGCTGCGCCGCCAGAGCCTGCTGGGCGACGCTATGTCCCACGCCGCCCTGCCCGGCGTGTTGCTGGCCTTCATGCTGACCGGCAGCAAGGCTCCTGTAGCCCTGGTGCTGGGCGCGGCTGTGGCCGGCGTCCTGGCCACCTTCCTGCTGCTGGCCATCACCCGCTACAGCCGCATCAAGGAAGATGCCGCCCTGGGCGTTATCCTGTCGGTCTTCTTCGGCTTCGGCCTGCTGCTGCTGACCTTTCTACAACGCAACCCGACGGCGGCCCAGGCCGGCCTGAACAAGTTCCTCTTCGGCCAGGCGGCCACGCTGCTGACGCGCGACGTGGTCGTCATGGCCCTCTTCGGCGGCGCGGCGCTGCTGGTCGTAGTCCTCCTGTGGAAAGAGTTCAAACTGCTCAGCTTCGACCGCGACTTCGGGGCCAGCCTCGGCTACCCTATGACTGTCCTCGACGCGCTGCTGACCATCCTGCTGGTCATCGGCATCGTCATCGGCCTGCAAGCCGTCGGCGTCGTGCTCATGAGCGCGCTCATCGTCGCCCCGGCCGCGGCCGCCCGCCAGTGGACCGACCGGCTGAGCACTATGATCGTCGTCGCCTCGGCCTTCGGGGCGCTGGCCGGCGTCGCCGGCGCGCTCATCAGCAGCCTGGGCACGGGTCTGTCCACCGGCCCGGTCGTCGTTCTGGTCATCAGCGTCATCGTCCTGCTGTCGCTGCTGTTCGGCGCGGCGCGGGGACTGGCCTGGGCCTGGCTGCGCCGCCGCCGCAGCCGGCGCACGCTGCGCACACAGGCCGTCCTGGCCAATCTACACGACCTGGCCGTTGAGCACCACAATCCGCATTATGCCCACTCCGTGGCCACCCTGCGGGCCATGAACCGCTACCAGGGTGGCGTGCGTCACAGCCTGCGCGTGCTGGCCGACCAGGGCTTGGTGCATGAAGTGACGCCCGGCAACTGGGCACTGACCGACGCCGGCGTGGCCCGGGCCGGGGCGGCCGACGCGCCCGCTCAGGAGTAACCCATGTCCTCGACCTACCTCGAAATCCAACTCATCGCCGTCTTCGTCGGCGTCGCCTGCGCCCTGCCCGGCGTCTTCCTCGTCCTGCGGCGCATGGCCATGATGAGCGACGCCATCAGCCACACCGTCCTGCTGGGCATCGTCCTGGGCTTCTTCGCCATCGGCTCGCTGGAGTCGCCGCTGCTCGTCCTGGCCGCCGCGGCCATGGGCGTGCTGACGGTCAGCCTCGTCGAAGTGCTCATGCGCACCCATCTCGTGCGCCAGGACGCGGCCATCGGTCTGGTCTTCCCGGCCCTGTTCAGCATCGCCGTCATCCTCATCTCTCGCTTCGCCCGCGGCGTACACCTGGACGTGGACGCCGTCCTGCTGGGCGAGCTGGCCTTCGCGCCGCTCGACCGGATGGATCTATTCGGCTTCGACCTGCCGCGCAGTCTGGTCATTATGGGCCTGACGATGGTGGCCAACGCCGGCCTTATCGCCCTGTTCTACAAAGAGTTGAAGCTGACGACTTTCGACGCCGGGCTGGCGGCGGCGTTGGGCTTCTCGCCGGCGCTCATCCACTATGGGCTGATGCTCATGGTCTCGGTGACGGCCGTCGGCGCGTTCGACGCCGTCGGCTCCATCCTCGTCGTCGCCCTGATGATCGCCCCGCCGGCGGCAGCCTACCTACTGACCGAGCGCCTCAGCCGGATGCTGCTCTACAGCGCCGCGCTGGCCACGGCCGGGGCCATCAGTGGCTTCTGGCTGGCCGTGGCCCTCGACGCCAACGTCGCCGGGGCCATCGCCACAACCCTGGGGGCGCTCTTTCTGGGCGTCTTCCTGCTGGCCCCCGGCCGCGGCCTGCTGGCTCAGGCCCGCCGCCGCGCCGGCCAGCGCTGGGAATTTGCCCAGACGGCGCTGGCCATCCACCTGCTGAACCACGAGAACACGCCGGAGATGGCTCGCGAGTGCCGCGTCGATCATCTGCAATACCACCTGCGCTGGCAGCCGGAGTTCGCCGCTACGGTCGTCGGCCTATCGGAGCGCGCCGGCCTCATCCAACGCAGCAACGGCGACCTGCGTCTGACCGACGACGGCCGCGAGCGGGCACAGACGGCGCTGGTGTATAATTAAGTTGTAGGGCGGGTTGGCAACCCGCCGGCGGGTTACCAACCCGCCCTACAGGGAGAGTCATCATGTCTCAGTTAACCGCCCAACAACCCCAACAGAAGCTTGACGAGAACGGCCGCCGCCGCCTCGTTCAGGTCTTCGGTCTGGTCGTCGT
Organism: Promineifilum sp.; assembly: GCA_019695075.1. Classification (GTDB taxonomy): domain Bacteria; phylum Chloroflexota; class Anaerolineae; order Promineifilales; family Promineifilaceae; genus Promineifilum. The sequence goes on from JAIBAS010000281.1 coordinate 6,231, forward strand.
CTATGCCCTGCTTCTATTTCTCTCCGCCGGCACGCTACGCTGGTGGAACGCCTGGGCCTACCTGGGCCTGTTCCTCCTGGCCATCCTGACCGGCGGCCTCTACGTCGCCCGCCGGCGACCGGCGGCCATCAACGAGCGCGGCCGGTCGTCAGAACAAACGAAGCCGTTCGACCGCCTCTTCAGCGCCGTGGCCGCGCCGCTGGCCCTGTCGGCGCTGGTCGTCGCCGGGCTGGATCAGCGCTTCGGTTGGTCGGCCGTGCCCCTCTGGGCGCAGATCGCCGGCTTCATCGGCCTGCTGCCGGGGTCGTACCTGCCCTACTGGGTCATGTGGGTCAACGCCTACGCGGCCACCAGCGTGCGCGTGGAGACGGGGCGCGGCCAACACGTCATCGACGACGGCCCCTACCGCTTCGTGCGCCACCCCATGTACACGGGCATGATCCTGAGCGACCTATTCCTGCCTCTGGCGCTCGGTTCGTGGTGGGCGGCGGTTCCCGCCGGGCTGATGATCGCCCTGGTGATCTGGCGGACGGCCCGCGAAGACCAGACGCTCCGGGCCGAGCTACCCGGCTACGCTGACTACGCGCAACGGACACGCTTCCGCCTCCTGCCCGGCCTCTGGTGAGCGTGGCGCGATTCTCCGAATCGCTCTTCTGATGGCGCGTGGTGGCGTGGCGCGATTCGGGAGAATCGCGCCACGGTGGGCAGGAGGGCGATTCCGGAGAATCGCGCCACGGTGGGCAGGAGGGCGATTCCGGAGAATCGCGCCACGGTGGGCAGGAGGGCGATTCCGGAGAATCGCGCCACGGTG
>JAIBAS010000323.1 GCA_019695075.1 Promineifilum sp.
GCCGGCGACCGGCGCGACCGTGGGCGCGATGGCCTCGCCGCCCCCACCACAGGCCGCGGCGATCGTCGCCGTGGCCGCCGACATCCCCAGCAGCGTGGCGAAGCGGATGAACTCACGCCGCGAGATGCGCCCTTGCTCCAGCTTCTCATAGGCGTCGGGGATTGCCGGATGAATCTTCTCCATCTCCTTCTTGGAGATCGTCCGCATCTTCATATGTTCTCCTCCGAAAGCGACCCGCCGCTCTGACGGGTCACTGGCGTTTGTTTGTCCCAATAAGCTAAGCGGCGCTACTGTGTGTGTCTATATGGGTCTCAACCACCTCCCCGTCGCCGGATAGACGTGGGTGTCAGCCGGTCGTGATTTGGGCTAAAAGTAGGGAGTGGGCGACAGTGCGGGCGGAAATGTGGGTCATCCTTCGGCGGCCAGATGATAGCATGACTTGGGCGAAGTGCAAGCGCCGGACGGCCGCGGCGGCTATAATCCGCGGCCACGATGACCCGCCGCGCAATGCTCCTGGAGGCGCTGGCCTCCACCCCGGCCGACATCGCTCGCCTGGCGCGCGGGCTGGACGAAGCCGCGGCGACCTGGCGACCAGAAGGCGGCCGGTCGTGCCGCGACCTCGTGGCCGAGCTGATCCGCCGCGAGGAGCACAACCGCGCCCAGTTTCGGCGCGTCCTGACCGAGGAAGAGCCGGCTCTGGCCGCGCCGAACCCGCCTCGCCCCGCCAATGATGGCGAGCCGCTGGCCACGCTGGCGGAGCAGTTCGCCCAGGCCCGCGCCGAGACGCTGGCCCTGCTGAGCGCCATCGGCCCCGGTGCGTGGCAGCGGCCGGCCACCCATCCGACCGGCGGGCGCACCACGTTGCGCTTCCTGGTGCAGGAACTGGTGGCCGGCGACATCGCCCAGACGAACCAACTGGTCATGCTACGCAGCGCCTGGCGGGCCGCGCCGCCGGAGAGCAACGCGTGAGGACGGCCTTTATCCTCTGTGGCGCGCTGGCGCGCGAGACGCTGGCCATCATCGCCCGCCATGGCTGGGCGGTTGATGTCTACGGCATCCCGGCTATCGACCACATGCGCCCGGAGCGCATCGCCCCCGACGTGCAGCGCAAGCTGCGCGCCATCCGCGCCGGCTACGACCGCGTCCTGGTCGTCTTCGGCGACTGCGGCTCGCGCGGGGCGCTGGACGCGCTGCTGGCCCACGAAGGGCTGGAGCGCATCGACGGCCCCCACTGTTACGAGATGTACGGCGGGCCGCTGTTCGACGCGCTCATGGACGAGGAGCCGGGCACGTTCTTCCTGACGGACTTCCTGGTGCGCGGCTTCCGCGGGACAATCTGGCACGGGCTGGGGTTGGACCGCTACCCACAACTACTGGAGGACTACTTCCGCCATTACCGCCGGCTGGTCTTCCTGACCCAGAGCGGGCAGCCCGACCTGCTGGACAAGGCCCAGGCCATCGCCGCGGCGCTGGGCCTGCCGCTGGAGGTGCGCCACACCGGCTATGGCCGGCTAGAGACGCGCCTAGTCGCGTGGATGGAAGGCGCGAGCCGTCCTTAAGCGCCGGCTCACAACGCCGGAGGCCGGCACTCAGCCGGCCGTCGTCTCGGCTGTAGCGGCCGCCCGCCGCCGCGCCGCCGCCACCGCCGCCGTGTTCAGCAGCAGCATGAGCACCGCGCCGACGACCAGAAATGGCCCCAGCGCCTCCAGCCCAACGCGCTGAGCGATGATGCCGGCCAGGCCGGGCAGCAGAGCCAGGCCAATGCTGCTCATGCCCGTTTGCAGCGAGATGGCGTTGGCTGCGTGTTGCCGGCCGACGCGGGCGGGCGTGTGCGCCGTCAGTGTCGGGAAGATGATCGACAGTGACAGGCCCATGAGCGCGATCGCCGCCAGGCCGGTCGGCAGTGTGCGCGGCAGCAGGAGCAGACTGGCTAGTACCACGCCGACCATGCACGTCCGCAGTAGCCGCTCGATGCCGATCCGCGCCGCACTCGCGCCGAAAACGATCCGGCCGAGGGTGGACATGGCCCAGAAGACGCTGGTGATTGTCCCGGCCACGTAGGCGGACGCGCCGCGGGCTTCGGTGAACCAGGTGTAGGTCCACTGGCCGGCCGTCGTCTCGACGCCGGTGTAGAGCATGAACAGCAGGATGCTCAGCCATACGACGGCCAGGCGCAACGTCGCCGCCATCGGCAGCGGCCGGGCGGTGTCTCCGGCTGTGTGGCTGACGCCGCGGAAGTTCATTGTGCGGGCGACGGTGATGAACAGCAGGGCCAGGGCCAAGTGGACGCCGGCGACGGCCACGTAGCCCAGCCGCCAGCTAAGGCCGGCGGCGACGATGGCGGTCATTAGCAGCGGCCCGATGGTCGCCCCGACGCCGAAGCTGGCGTGCATCCAGTTCATCGTTCGCACAGAGTGGTTGGCGGCGACATAGATGTTGAGCGAAGCGTTGATGACGCCCTGAGCCAGGCCCCAGGTCAGACCGGCGGCGATCATGGCGACCCAACTTGGGGCAACGACGTAGCCAACGCCAGCCAGGATACCAACGACGTTGGCCACCATTAACAGCCAGCCGACGCCCAGCCGAGCCATGAGACGCGCTGACAACACGCTGCCGGCGACCACGCCGGTGGTCGTCGCCGCCAATAGGATGGCCAGCGCATCGAGCGGCAAGCCGAACGTATCGCGAATGGAGGGCCAAGCGACGCTGAGCAAGCCACCCATCATTCCCAGGGCCACATAGCAGGTAAAGGCCAGCACGAGCGGATAGCGGCTCCTGGCCCGCGTTTGAACAGACATTGGTCGTCCTTACTCCGGAGTTGCGGGTCGATTTGCCCGCGGGTAGATCGGTTAAGTATACTGCGTTCCAGCAAAAGGGGGCACTGTGAAACGAAACTCTTTGGGAGATACAGGTCTGCCGGTCACGCCGATGGGCCTGGGCCTGGCGGCGCTGGGCCGGCCGGGCTACATCAATCTGGGCCACGCCGGCGATCTGGCGCGCGACTACGACGTCGCCGCCATGACGGCCCACGCCCACGCCGTTCTTGATGCCGCCTGGCGGGCCGGCATCCGCTACTTCGACGCCGCGCGCTCCTACGGCCGGGCGGAGGAGTTCCTGTCCGGCTGGCTGCGCGCCCGTCGCATCGCGCCGGGTCAGGTTGCCGTCGGCTCCAAGTGGGGCTACACCTACACGGCCGGCTGGCAGGTCTCGGCCGAGCGCCACGAGATCAAAGACCATAGCCTGCCTGTCCTGCGCCGCCAGATCGACGAGAGCCGCGCCCTGTTGGGCGACTACCTGGGCCTCTACCAGATCCATTCGGCCACGCTTGACAGCGGCGTGCTGGACAACGAAGAGGTACTGGCTGAGTTGGCCCGGCTGCGCGATGGCGGGCTGGTGATCGGCCTGTCGCTCAGCGGCCCCAACCAGGCAGACACGTTGCGCCGCGCCCTGGCCATCGACATCGGCGGCGCGCCACTGTTCCGCTCGGTGCAGGCAACGTGGAACGTGTTGGCGCAGGAGGCCGGGCCGGCGCTGGCCGAAGCCCACAACCGCGGCATGGGCGTCATCGTCAAGGAGGCGCTGGCCAACGGCCGTCTGACCGACCGCAACGACGATCCCGCCTTCACCGAGCGGCGGCGGCTGTTGAGCGCGGCGGCGGCCGAGACGGGGGTTGGGCTGGATACGCTGGCGCTGGCGGCGGTGCTCGTTCAGCCGTGGGCCGACGTAGTGCTCAGCGGCGCGGCGCGGGCCGAACACCTGGCGTCGAACGTGGCCGCGGTGGCGCTGGCCGACCGGCGACGCGCCTGGCTCCACGACTGGCTACGCCGGTCGCGCGCCCTGGCCGAGCCGGCCGAGGTCTACTGGCGCACGCGCGCCGCGCTGGCCTGGAACTAGCTGTCTTCGGACAGCGGCCCTGACTGATCGGGCTTGCGCGGCGTCGCCGGTGAGTTGCCGGTGGCCGGCCTGGCCGCGGCCGGGGTCGCGCCGGGGCGCTGGTAGGTTGGCGTCTGCGTGCTGGGCAAAGGGCCTTCGCGCACGGCCGTGGCCGTGGGCACAACGTCGTACCGTTGGCCACTGTCGGTGCGCTCCACCTTGGTCACGGCGCGGGCCTTGGCCAGAATCTGCGGCGGCACCTCGGCGTCGGTCAGATCGACCTCGGTCAGGTCGGCCCCGGTCAGATTGGCGTTGCTGAGGTTCGCCCAGCGCAAGTTGGCCTTGGTCAGATCGGCCCGGCTGAGATCGGCGTCGCCCAGGATGGCCCCGCGCAGGATTGCCCCGCGCAGCATGGCCCCCTTGAGTTGCGCCGCGCGCATGTCCGCGCCGCTCAGGCCGACCTCTTCGAGGTTGGCGCGGTTCAGGATGGCCCGGTTGAGATTGGCGATGCTCAGATTGGCCCGGCTCAGGTCGCTGCCGGACAGGTCAGCGCCGCTCAGAGAGACGCGGCCCATGATGGCGTCGCGCAGGTTGGCGTTGGTCACGATGGCCTGATTCATCACCGCGCCGCGCAGATTGGCCAGGTTGAGGTTGCTATCGCGCAACTCGGCGTCGGTCAGGTCCGCCTCGCTCAGGATCGCGCCACCAAACATAGCCTCGTTCAGCCGGGCGTGGACGAGCGTCGCCCCGGCCAAGTTCGCGCCGCTGAAGTCCGCCGCGGTTGCCTGCGCGCCGCTCAGTGTCGCCTTGTTGAGATTGGCCAGGCTCAGGCTCGCGCCGTCGAGCGTGGCGTCGGTCAGGTTCGCGCCGTTGAGGCGCGCGCCCTTCAGAGTTGCGCCGGTCAGATTGGCCCGCGTCAGGTCGGCCCCGGCCAGATTGGCCTCGCTCAGGTCGGCCTCGCGCAAATCGGCATCGACCAGCGAGGACTTGGTCATGATCGCTCCGCGCAATTGCGTGCCGGCCAGCACCGCCCCGCGCAGCATCGCCCCGCGCAGGTAGGACTCGCTCAGGTCGGCGCGGGAGAGGTTGGCTTGATTCAGGTCGGCCCCACGCAGGTCGGAGGCAGGCAGACTGGTCTCTACCAGGCGGGCCTCATGCAGGTCAACGTTGCGCAGGCTGATGCCGGCCATGGGCACGCCGGACAGGTCAGTGCCGCTCAGGTCAGCCCGTTGCAGATCGACGGCCGGCTGCTCGGCGCTCAACAGCGAGGATTCATACAGGAAGCGGACAATGTGGCCGCGCCCCTCGCCGTTGAGTTGACGCAGCGTCGTCAGCGTATGGGCGCGGGCGGCGCGGGCGACTTCGTCGTCGGCCGCCGCCCCGCGCAGGTTGCGGCTCAGCAATAGCTCCGTCAGCCGGTCGTAGTAGGAATCGACCAGGGCGCGTTCGTCGCGCAGCCGGGCGATCTCCAATTGGGTGCGCTTCCACGTGCCCGCCAGCCAGATGGCCGCCGTCACCAGCAGCAAGGGGATGAGCAGCAGGTTCAGCCAGTTGAGCAAGGCCAACGAACCCCGCTCGCGAACGAGGAATTGCACGCCCAGCACGGCCAGTGACAGGATGATCACCACCAACAGGATGGCCATGGCCGTGCGCGTCTGCGAGGAGCGTATTTCGTGATAGTAACGACTTAGAGATTGACGTAGCGATTCTGCCATAACCATTACCCTAATTCTGCGTCGCCCACGTGTCGAGCAGGTCTTTCATCCCGTCGCGGATCATCTGCGCGTCGGCGGCCGAGGGCGCGCGCTGGAGGTAGACATCCAGGTAGTGGGCCGCCTGCGTCATCTGGCGCTGCTGGTAGTAGACCAGGCCCAGGTCGCGCACGTGCTCGGCCACTTCCGGCTGCGTCTGTCGCAACAGGCGGATCACGTGCGCGGCCTCTTTCCAGGCCCCCGCGCGGACGTAGCTGGAGCGCAGGTTGTTGAGCATCCGGGCCAGGGTTTCGCGCGGCGGCAGCGGCTCGAACCAGTCCGGCTCCGGCGGGCCTTCATAGCCAATCGCCAGGCGAACCAGTTCCATGCAGTCGGCCAGGTCAAGGCGGCGGCCGCCGTGAAAGGGGTCAAGCCACGTGTTCTTGTCAAGGCTGCGGACGCCGACGATGAAGTGGCCCGGCAAGCCAATGCCATAGGCCGGGATGCCCAGGCGGTGGGCGATGTCGATGAAGATAACCGACAGCGAGATGGGTATGCCCAAGCGGCGGTCCAGCACCTCGTTCAGATAGCTGTTGCGCGGGTCGGAATAGTCGTCGGTGTTGCCCCGGAACTGGAGCTTGCCAAACAGGTACGCGGCCAACTGGTCGGCCTGCTCGTCCGCGGCGAGGCTCACGTCCACGTAGTCGAGGGCCGACTCGGACAACTCGTGCAGCCGGGCCATGTAGCCGGCGACATCCAACCGTGGGTAAGCGAGCGCGCGCGCCAACTGGAGCGCCGCCCGCGGAACGTTTAGCTCGTCCAGTTGCAGCTCATCCTGGAAACCCCAATCGCTCATGGCGACCATTATGGGCCATTCAGGCCAGTTTTTCAACGTGTAGTTCGGCCGCGCCATCGGACGTTTCTTCTTTGCGCCTTTTGCCCCTTCGCGCCTTTGCGTGAACTGCTATCGGCTTTGCAATGACCCTGACGACCAGCCCGTTGGCCGCGCCCAGCGTGCCGCGTTCATGCTATAATGCCCCGGCATGTACATTGAAGTCCATCTGGGCGATCGGGTTCGCCTGCGCAAGAAGCACCCCTGCGGCAACGATGAATGGGATATCGTTCGCCTGGGGGCCGACATTGGCCTGGTCTGCTGTCGCTGTGGCCGGCGCGTGCTGCTGCCGCGCGGCGAGTTCAACAAGCAGCTGAAGGCCATTGTCGCCCCCGCGCCTAAAACCGACTGAATGATCGCTGTTCTGGTCGCGCTCTATCTTGCCGGCGTCGCCGGCCTGGCTCTCTACGGGCTGCTGGGTTTTGTCACTCTGGGCCTATTCCTGCGTTATCGGCGTGAGCGTCCGCCGTGCCCGTCAGTGACCCCAGAGGAATGGCCGGTCGTCACCGTCCAACTGCCGATCTTCAACGAACGCGGAGTCGTCACCCGGTTGCTAGAGGCCACAGCCGCCCTAGACTACCCGCGCGAGCGTCTCCAAATCCAAGTCCTGGACGACTCCACCGACGACACCACGGCGCTGGCCGCCGCCTGGGTCGCCGCGCGACAGGCCGAGGGCTACAACGCCATCCTGGCCCACCGCGACGCGCGGCAGGGCTACAAGGCCGGCGCGTTGGCGGCCGGGCTGGCCACGGCGCGCGGCGAGTTCGTCGCCATCTTCGACGCCGACTTCGTGCCGCAGCCGTCTTTCCTGCGCCAAACAGTGCCCTATCTGCTGGCCGACCCAGAACTGGGCGCCGTGCAGGCGCGCTGGGGTCATCTGAACGCGGCCGATTCAGCGCTCACGGGCGCGCAGGCCATTGCTCTCGACAAGCACTTCGCCGTTGAGCAACTGGTGCGCCACCGCGCCGGCTGCTTCCCCAAGTTCAACGGCTCGGCCGGCATCTGGCGCCGGGCGTGCATCGAAGCGATCGGCGGTTGGAGCGACGCGACGCTCTGCGAAGACCTCTGCCTGAGCACCCGCGCTGTCCTGGCCGGGTGGCGCTTTCACTTCGCCGATGACGTCGTCGCCCCGGCCGAGTTGCCCGCGACCATGCGCGCCTACAAAAGCCAGCAGGCGCGCTGGGCCACGGGCGCCAGCCAATGCCTGACCCGCTATGCCGCGCCCATCTGGCGCGCGCCCGGCCACTCGCTGCTGGCCCGCCTCTATGCCCTGTTGTCGATGTCGGCCTACTGCACCCATCTGCTGCTGCTCATTCTCTTGCTTGTGCAGCTGCCGCTCATCCTGAGCGGCTTACGCTTCCCGGCCTGGATGGTCGTCTTCAGCATCCTCGGCCTGGGGCAGCCCGCCCTCTTCATCCTCGCTCAGCAAGTCCTCTACCCCGACTGGCCGCGGCGGCTGCGCTACCTGCCCGCCCTGCTGCTTCTGGCCATCGGCACCGCGCCCAGCAACGCCTGGGCGGTGTTGCGCGGCCTGTCCGGGCGGCGCTTCGCCTTCGTGCGCACGCCCAAGGGCGCGCAGCCGGACTATCGCCTCAAGGCCGGCGGAGCCATTTGGGCCGAGACGAGCCTGGCCCTCTACTCGGCCGCCGTGTTGGCCCTGGCTGCGTGGACGGGCAACGCCGGCGCGGCGTCCCTGCCGCTGTTGGCCCTGCTGGGCTGCGGCTACGTCGCCTGGCGCACCGGACGCGAAGCGTTTGCCACCACCGGCTAGGCATTTCCTGTCGATTGCTGATCCCAGTCTTATATTTTTTTGGATATCAATATCAGATTTTTCAATCTGTATATTGACATTTCTTACATGCGGTTGTATTATCTGCATAGATCGTCAAAGAAATAATCGATCTGTGCAGATTCTTTATAAAGAACGAGAGAAAATGAACCCCGCCATCGGCCAATGCCCTATTTGCGGCAACCACTTACACGTCACCCGGCTCCAGTGTCGCAACTGTGACACGGCCATCGAGGGTCACTTCACCCTTGGCCGCCTCTATGAGCTAAGCCCTGAGCAGCTGGAGTTCGTCGAGACCTTCCTGCGTTGCGAGGGCAAGATCAACCGCGTGGAACAGGAGATCGGCCTGTCCTACCCCGCCGTCCGCGCGCGCCTGAACGATGTTATTCGCGCCCTGGGCTACGAGGTCGGCGAGCCGCCGGCCGCCAGCCGTGGCGTGCCCGAAGAGGTGCGCCGCGAGGTGCTGGCCGAGCTGCGGGCGGGCAAGCTGTCGGCCGACGAGGCGCTGCAAATCCTCCGCGGCGACAGCGACTGAGCATACCCGGCCTCGCCGGCGGTCGCGCGCCCCGGCGGGCAACTTATTCCCTGGAGATGAAATGAGATGAACGCAGCGGAACGTGCGGAAGTACTAGACAAACTGGCCGCCGGCCAGATCAGTGTGACGGAAGCCATGCGTCTGCTCGATCAGACGGCTGTTCCCGCCCCCGTCGAATCCCTGAAGGCGGCCGAGCCGGTCGCCCCTGCCCCCGTCGAGTCGCTCAAGACCGCCGAGCCGGTCGTCGCCGACCCCGACGCCATTCCCATCGACGAACTGAAGGCCGAGGAAGCGATCACCATCCGGATGCCGGAGGAGCCGGTTGTCGCGAAGCCGGCCGCCGCCAACGGCGACGCCGCGCCGGCCGAGGACAAAGCACGCTGGCTCAAAATCCGCGTCCGCGACACGGCCACCGGCAAGAACAAGGTCAGCATCACGCTGCCGCTCGGCGTGGTCCGCCTCGCCCTGGCCCTCGGCAGCCGGTTCAGCGACGACATGGCCGGCATGGACACCGATGCACTGATGGCCTTCTTCAAGGCTGGGCAGCGTGGCGTCCTGGTTGAGGCCGAAGATGAAGAAGACAACGAGCACGTCCAGATCTATCTGGACTAGGAGGCATGACGTGACCAAGGATCGTATCGAGACAGGCAAAGCGCCGCAGATTCACGTAGACGCCTGCGACGGCGATCTCGTCGTCCGCGGCTGGGCCGAGCCGATGCTCAAGGTGCGCGGCAATTACGAAGTGGAAGAAGTGGACGCGGGCTTCCGCGTCAGCGGCCGGGGCGATCTGCGCCTGCTGGTTCCGACCGGGGCCAACGTCGCCATCGGCGAGGTCAGCGGCGACCTAGTGATCAAAGAAGTCGCCGGCGCGAGCACGGCCGGCCAGGTACACGGCAACACCATCCTGATCGAGGACGGCAGCTTCAGCGCCGAGGCCGTGCATGGCAACCTGGTGGCGCGTGGTGTCGCGAGCCTGGCCGCCGGCGCGGTGCATGGCGACGTGTCGGCCCGCCGCGTCGGCAGCGCCAGGCTGGGCGCCGTCTACGGCGACTTCAGCGGCCGGCGACTGGACGGCGCGGTGACCATCGAGGAAGCCTCCGGCGACGTCAACGTGCGCGAGGTCAGCGGCGAGATCGCCGTTGGCCACGCCCACCGCGATGTCAACCTGACCGCCATTGCCGGGCGGGTCATGCTGGGCGGCGTGGATGGCGACATTCGTCTGCGGGGCGCGTTGCCGCCGGGCGACCATGCCCTGTCCGCGCATGGCGACATCGTCGTGCGCTGGCCGGCTAATGCCGCCGTAAACATCGTTGCCGCCGCCAGGACTATCACCAACCGCCTGCCGCTGCAAGATGTGGCTGAGAAGGAAGGCCAGCTGCTGGGGCGCATCGGCAGCGGCACGACACAACTGACGCTCTCGGCCGATGGCCAGATCGTCCTGAAGGAGATCACGCCGGTGGACGAGAAGTGGGACGACGGCATGATGGGCGATGATGCCGAGTTCGAGCCGTTCTTCAACGGCCTGGGGCTGGATATGGAGAATATGGCCGCGCGCATCGAGGCTGAGGTTAACACCCACCTGTCGCGCGTAGCGCGCGACATCGAGACGCGCTTCGGCCCCGAGTTCGGCCAGCGCATGGCCGACAAGGTCGCACGGCAGGCCGACCGGGTGGCCGAGCGCGCTCGCCGCAAAAGTGAGTGGCGCGGGCGCGGCGTCGATAGCGCCCCGGCCGCCGCGCCGCCCCGCCGGCCGGCCTCGCCCGAAGAGCAGCTCAAGATCCTCAAGATGGTCGAATCGGGGGCCATTACGCCGGAGGACGCCGGCATGTTGCTGGAGGCCCTGGAAGGATAACTGATGTCGTTGGCTCTCGTCTCGCACCCGGACTACAATAGCGGCAGTCGGCCGTCGGGCAGCCACCCCCTGCCCCGCGCGACCCGGGCATGGCCCGTGGCCGGCCGCCCTGTTGGTGCGAGACGAGAGCGCAACGCAATGGTCATTACCGTTCCAGATACACGAGCAAACGAGGGTCTGCGCCCCATCGACATGGCCCGCGACGTGCCGCAGATCGTCGAGCTGCTCAAGCTGGTCTTCGGCGAAGCGTTGGAGTTCGATGAGGGGCAACTGTTGGGCGACGACGTTGGCGCGCCGATCAGCACCCTCTTTTACCGCCTCAATCCCGCCACTTCGCGTCTGACCAACGGCTTCGTCTGGTTGGCCGAGGGACGCATTGTCGGCAACGTCACCCTGCTATCGACAAAGGCGTGGGACCGCTATCTGGTGGCCAACGTCGCCGTACACCCGACCTATCGCCGGCGCGGTATTGCCCGGGCGATGATGCAGGCCGTCACCTCCCACGTGCGCACACGCGGCGGCCGGGCCATCTTGCTCCAGGTCGTCAAAGACAACTTCTCGGCCATCGATCTCTACGACTCGCTCGGCTACGTCCGCGTCGGTGATATGACCACGTGGTATAGCGCCGCCTCGCGGCTGCGCCGGCTGGAGCCGGCCGACAACGACCCGGCCATCGACGTCCGGCCGCTGCCCGGCAACCGCTGGCGCGACGCCTATGCTCTAGACACCGCCTGCGTGCCCGCCGACCTCAATTGGCCGGAGCCGCTGCGCGCCGACGCCTATCGCCAGACGCTGTGGCAGCGCTTCGGCGACATGATGAACAGCCGCGCGCTCGAAACCTGGGTCGCCACCGGCGCGGGCGAGCGCCTGACCGGCCTCATGTCGCTCTCCAGCCAGTGGGGGCGCAGCCATTGGGTTGTGCTGCGCGTTCATCCCGATTATGCCGGACTGCTAGAGCGCCCACTTCTGGCCAAGGCCATTCGCCGCTTACAGCAGCTCCCGCGGCGCAACGTGCGTATCGACCATCCCGACGAAGACATCGCTACCAACACCCTGCTGGCCGAGGCCAATTTCGCCGCCCAGCGGACGCTCACCCACATGCGGCTCGATTTGTCGCGTTAGTGGGCAAGGGGAAACAAATCATGGCTACCACAGAGGAACGCCTGCAAATCCTGAAGATGATCGAAGAGGGCAAGATCAGCGCCGCCGAAGGGGCTGAGTTACTGCGCGCTCTGGACACGAAGGGCGACCGCGCCCAGCCCCTGGAACCGATGAAGGGCGCCAGCAGCCCACGTTGGTTCCGCGTGCGGGTAACGGACGTTCAGTCCGGCCGCAACAAGGTCAACGTCAACATCCCGATGGGATTGGTCAACGTGGGCATCAAGATGGGCGCGCGCTTTGCGCCACAGATCGAGGGCAAGCAGCTGGAGGGCGTGCTGGAGGCCGTCCGCAGCGGCCAACTGGGCAAGATCGTCGATATCGTTGATGTCGAAGACGGCGAGCGGGTCGAGATTTTCGTAGAGTAGCTGCCCGCCCCCGGCCGCCCGGGGCCTCACCCCGTAGGCGGCCGGCAGACAGACAATACCCGCCGGGCGCGCCGCCATCAACGCCGCGCCCGGCATCTTCGTGCCCGTTGGCTTCTTACCCCTCTTGACGGGCGCACGGCGACTATGCTAGACTGTCGTTGGCCTACGGGCTAAACCATAAGCGGAGGTGCACGAATCATGCAAGCCAACCAGAATGTCCTTGAACACACGGTTGTCCGTCGCTGCGTCGGCGCGTCCGCCCCTCTCCGCTAGTTCCTCCGATTTCGATCGTCAATCGAACCCAGCGGTCGCGGATGGCTGAAGGCCGGATGTTCGCGCATCCACCGCCGGCGCTATCGGCTGTTACCGCTTGCTGCGGCCCACACGGGCCACGGCCGGCATAGCGTCCTGCCCGCCGGCCGCATCTAAGTTCGATTGTCTCGAAATCTGCAATGAATCCATACGAAGCGTACGAACAGTACCAGGAATTTGACGACTACCAAACCGAAAAGAACGCCTACCGCAAAGCCAAGCAGGGCAAGAAGAAGCCCAAGCCGGCCGAGGCGGTCGCCCAACTGAGTGACTTTGACGATAGCCTGGCCGCCTGGGTGCCCAGTTATGCCGCCGCTCTCGATCCGCGCCACCATGAGCGCCATTGGCTGATCGAATCCCTTGGCCCCTTCTATCGCAACAACGTCATCACCGACGTCACCCACCGGGTCAAGAGCGGCAAGGAGGCCAACGTCTACTGCTGCACCGCTCACCCGGCCGGCGGCGTGGAGCTGATCGCCGCCAAGCTCTACCGGCCTCGCCTGCTGCGCACGCTGAAAAACGACGCTATCTACAAGGCGGGCCGCCAACTGCGGGGCGAAGACGGCAAGCTGATGAAGGGCCGCCGGGAGAAGGTTGCTCTGGCCCAGAAGACCAACTTCGGCAAGCAACTGGACATGACCTGGTGGATCCAGAACGAGTTCAGCACCCAGCAAAAGCTGTTCGAGGCCGGCGCGGCCGTCCCCCGGCCCATCGGCCACAACGGCAACGCCATCCTCATGGACTACATCGGCGAAGAAGGCTTGCCCGCCCCGGCGCTGATCGACAGCGCCCCCGAACCAGGCGAAGCGCATGACCTCTTCGCGCTGATCATGGACAATGTGCGGCTGATGTTGGACCATCACCTGATCCACGGCGACCTATCAGCCTACAACATCCTCTACTGGGAGGGGACGGCGTTCATCATCGACTTCCCGCAAATGGTCGATGCCCGCGTCAACCCCCACGCCTACGAGTTGTTGCGGCGCGACGTGGCCCGTGTTTGCGCCTACTTCGGCCGTTTCGGCGTGCGCGCCGACGCCGAGCGGTTGGCGCGCGAGCTGTGGCTGCCGTACATGGGCAGCATCGCCTAGTCGCGGCGGCCGCGACGATGGGCGGCAACGGGATGCCGGCTGGTCGGCGGCCGGCATCCCGGTCAGACGACAAAGGAGTGTGCGCGTGGCAGTCAGCACCAAGGGCAAGCGCAAGGTCAACGTGCGCGGCCGGCAATACATCTGGTATGTCAGCGAGAGCGGACGGGCAAGCGTGCCGGAGCAGGGCTTTGTCGCCGAGGACGAGCCGGCCCGCGTCCTGCACATCATCGCCAGCAACAAGCAGTTCATCGTCCACTATCGCCTGCCGCAACCGGGCGACAAGACGGCGCAACTGACCATCGAGGGGCCGGACTTCCCCCGGCTGCCGGGCGCGCGGCAGGTGGAAGTGCCGCGCTGGCGTCACGACAGCAACCCCTACCCGACAGCCGACTTCGTCCGCCGGCTCATCGGCTGGTGCCTGGGGTTGGAGCAGACCTGAGCTGAGGACAGCGCGGGGTTTCGTGTCCCCTCGGCTGCGACCCAGCCGCGGCGCATACGTATTGTCCATATGAACACCGCCGAACAAACCCTCCGATCGGCCGGCGCGGAGACCAAGCGGCTCCTGCGGCCCCTGTTGATCATCCTGGCCCTGATGTGGATCATCGAGATCGCCGACTGGCTGCTGTTCAACGGCGCGCTCGACGGCTTCGGCATCGTCCCGCGCCAGCTCGTCGGGCTGCGCGGCATCATCGTCGCGCCGCTACTCCACGGCAGCTTCAGCCACCTGGCGGCCAACACCATACCCTTTCTGGCCCTCGGCCTGCTGGTGATGCTGCGCCACAGCCGCCAGTTCGCGGCCGTGTCGATCATCATCGTGCTGGTCAGCGGGCTGGGCACGTGGCTGTTCGCCCCGTCCTACACCGTCCACATTGGCGCCAGCGGCCTGATCTTCGGCTACTTCGCCTTCCTGCTCGTGACGGCCTTCTATGAGCGCAGCCCCGGCGCGATTGGTCTGGCACTGCTCGTCTTCGTCTTCTACGGGGGGCTGCTCTGGGGGGCCATGCCGCAGGGCGGGGCCATCTCCTGGCAGGGGCATCTCTTCGGGCTGGTAGGTGGTGGGTTGGCGGCCTATACCGTCGCCCCGCGGCGCATCCGCATCCGCATCGACCCGGATTAGGCCGTGGAAACGGGCGCCTCGCCGGCCGCGCCGCGCTCGAACTGCCGCTGGCCAATGACGGCCAGACCAATGCTGAGCGCGTACAGCGCCAGCAGCGGGGCCATCGTCAGCAGCATCGTCACCGGGTCAATCGACGGCGTAATCACCGCCGCCAGAATGGCGATGAGCACCACCGCCACGCGCCACTGCTCGCGCAGCGTCCGCGCCGTCACCAGGCCCAACCGGGCAATGAAATAGATGACGATGGGCATCTGGAAGCCCAGGCCGATCCACAGCAGCAATCGGGTGATGAAGCCGATGTATTCGTCGCCCGTCCACTCCGTGGCGAAGACCTCGGTCATGAAGTTGGCCAAGAAGTAGATGGCCGTGGGAGCCAGAATGTACCAGGCGAAGGCGATACCCAGCAGGAAGAGCGCCAGCCCGGCGGGAATGAAGAGGTAGACGTAGCGCCGTTCCTGCCGGCTCAGCCCCGGCTGGATGAAGCGCCACAACTCCAGCAGGATGACCGGCATGGCCAGAATGATGCCGGCCAACAGCGCCACGCGGAAGTAGGTTTCGATGCCCTCGGTCGGCCGCAGCGTTTGCAGCGTCGCCCCGTCGGGCCGGCTGCTGGCGTAGGGTTGCAACAGGAAGGCCAGCAGCCGCTCGGCAAAGATGAAGCTGAAGATCGTCGTCACCAGGACAGCGATGCCGGCATGCATCACACGGACGCGCAGCTCGTTGAGGTGATCGAAGATGGACATGACCGGCCCTTCGGCATTGGGCCGGCCGTCGTCGCGGCGCGGGTCGGCAGACATGGTTAATCGGGGTCGTCGCTGATGTCCACGCGGCGCGGCAACGCCGCGGCCGGGGCGGGCGGCGCGCCGTTCGCTGCGGGTCGAGAGTCAGTCGCCTCCGGGAAGAGGCTGGGCGGCCGATGGACGGCCGGGTTGGACGCGCTCATTTCTACCGGCGCGGGGGTCGGCCCGTTGGTGGCCTTGGTCTCGCGCGCCGCGGCCAGCAGGTTGGGCGGCATGATGGCGTTCTGGGCCTGCTTCAACTCGCGCATGACCTGCTTGCCTTCGGCGGCCGTGCCGCCGGCAATGGTCAGCACCTCAGCGCGCAACTCGGCCACCTGCCGGCGCAGCAGCTGCAGCTCGTCGAGCGTCTCGCGCAGCTCGCCGCTGCTGTCAACCGAGTCCAGTTCGGCGTTGAGCTGGCGCAGGAAGGCGCGCGACACCGACTGGAGGCGCGCGGTCATGGCGCCCAGCATCCGCGCATAGCGAACGATGCGCTCCGGCCCCATGACCATGCTCGCCAGAACGATCAGCAGGACCAGTTCCGGCAAGCCTACCCCAAAGACACTATCCATCGGCGCGAATTACGACTTGGGCGGGTTGTCGCCGTTTCCTTCCGGCTTCTTTTCCGCGGCGTCCTTTTCTTCCTGACCTTCCTTCAGTCCCTGGCGAAAGGCCGAGACGCCCTTCCCCAACTCACCGCCGACGCGGGCAATGCGGCCCACGCCGAAGATCAACAACACGATCACCAGAATGATGATCCATTCCCAACCGCCTGGTAACATTTCGCGTTCTCCTTGTCTCTCGACAAACCATACGACTCTGATGCCATTATAGCACTGAGTGCCTGTCGCTGTGGCTTGCGCTCAGCCGCCATATAGCCATTAGCTTAGTCGCCGGCCGGAGTGACCCCCGCCGTCGAAGTGGCCGCCGGGCAATTGACCGGCACCTCGCGGAAGCTGAGGAACCACGCCGGCAGCGTCGCGAACCGGTCGCGCGGCTCCTGCAAGCGGCCGATCTCCGCCGCCTGAACCGCGTCGCTGAGCACATAGTTGGTCACGTGCTGGTAGAGCGTCAGGGCGGGCAGATCGGCGTCGAACTGGCGCAGGAAGGCCTCGTAATAGACGGCGCGTTCGGCCTGGGGCACGAGTTGGCGCGCCGCCTCCAGGGCCTCGCTGGCGCGGCGGTTGTTCCAACTGCCGTAGTTGTGGCCGCGGATGATGGCTTCCTGGCTCCAGAAGTCGTACAGGTCGGGGTCGGCCGGTGGAACCACGTCCAGCAGGGCCACGTCGAACTCGCCGCTGTCGAGGGCCGCGCGCAGGCTCTCCGCGTCGGACAGCAGCGTCACGGGTGTGTCGATGCCCAGCGCCGCCCATTGCCGGGCGATCTCCTGGGCCACGGCGCGCGACTCCGGCTGATCGACGGCCACGAGGCGCAGCGTCAGCAGCCCACCATCGCGGAAGCGCCCACCATCGCCAAAGGGCCAACCGGCCGTATCGAGCAGCGCCGCGGCCGTTTCCGGCTGGTAGCTGTAGGCCGTCATCAGCCCCGGCCGCGCCGCCCAGGAACCGGGCAGGTATGGCCCCTCAAAAGCGACCCCCTGTCCATTGAGCACGCTGGCGATCAGCGCCGACCGGTCAAGGCCATAGGCCAATGCCTGGCGCACTTCCTTGCTGCGCACCGCCGGCGTACCCGTGTCGCCCAGATTAAAGAACAAGGCCGTATAGCGCTGGGCCGGCGAGGAGAACAGGCGCGCGCCCTCGGCCGTCAAGACATCCGGGGCCAGCGTGGGCGGCAGGTTGTTGGCGGCGTGGATTTCGCCGTTGCGGAAGGCAGCCAGTAGCTCGTCGGCCGTGGCAAAGAAGCGGAACTCGATGTCACTCAGCAGTGTGCCCTCGCGCCAGTCAACGGGGTTGGGCGTCAGGCGCAGACGGCCGCTCTGCTGCCAGTCCTGCCCCGGCTGAACCATGAACGGCCCCGTGCCGATGGGCGCGGCGTTGAAGGCGATGCTGTCCAGGTCGGCCGGCTCGATGCCACCCAACAGGTGGGCGGGCAAGATGCCGCGTGTCGTCGCCTCGATGAAAGGCGCATAGGGCTGGGCCAGCGTGAACTGGATGTGGCGGTCGTCGATGACGGTGATCGTCACCGACTGCCACAGGGGGATTAGCTCGGCCGGCCCGGGGAAATCGTCGGACTGCATCAGGCCATAGGTGAAGGCCACGTCGCGGGCCGTCACCGGCTCGCCGTCGTGCCAGGCCAGGCCGTCGCGCAGGGTAAAGGTCAGCGTCAGGCCGTCCTCGCTATACGCCCACGACTCGGCCAGCGCCGGCGCGAGGCTGCCGTCGGCCTCCTCGCGCACCAGGCCGTCGAAGAGCAGCCCCACCAGCTCGCGGTCGATGGGGTAAGGGTCGCTCAGGAGGGGGTTGAGCGCCAGCGGCCGGCCGACCATGCCCTCGATGAACGTGCCGCCGGCCGCGGGGACGGTCGTCGTGCATAGCGCCGCCGACTGCACCTGGTAGGACAGCAACATTGCTGCCAGGGCCAGCCCAACCAGCGCCAGCAACGCCTGCCAGCGAATATCCGGTTTCATGTCTACCGGGAGTCCTGCCCGGCCGATCGACCTCTAACCGACCTGCCCCCAGGCCAGGAAGGCAAACAGGGTATTGATGAAAAACAGGATAGCGATGATGATCGTCAGGCGATGGAGGACACTCTCGACGCCGCGCCGCGTGCGGAACGCGCCGCTCTCGCCGCCGCCGCCGCCCAGGAAACCGCCGAGGTCCTGGCCCTTGGCCTGGAGCAGAACGAGCGCGCTGAGCGCCACGCCGAGGATGATCAACGTAATGCTGAGATAGGGAGCCCAAGGCTGTAAGTTCATGATGATTCCGGTCTTTTCCTTAAACCACACCCGGTCGCGCCACCTGGCCGGGCCGGGAGTATTCTCACTGTCCGAACGCGGCATTATAGCGGACAGTCGGCCGCGCGTCTAGTGCCGCAACAACGCCACAGCAAAGCCTTATCTTGCCGGGGATTGCTACCGCTTGCCGCTATGGTACACTCCGTTCTGGTAACGCCACTGGCGGGAACGCCACCGACAACAAAGCGTTGTCCTAGCCTAAACCCTGGAACTCACCTGTGATCGAGTTTAAACACGTCACCAAGAACTACTACTCCCTGACCGCCCTGCGCGACGTCAGCCTGGTCATCCCCCAGGGCGAAGTGCTTGGCCTGCTGGGGCCGAACGGGGCCGGCAAGACGACGCTCATCAAGCTCATCGCCGGCATCATCAACCCCACCAGCGGCGAAGTCGCGCCCGCCAACGGCCAGACGACCTGGCCGACCATCGGCTATAAGCCGGAGCGCCTGGTCTTCCCCGGCCATCTGACCGTCAGCCAGTATTTGCAGATGGTGGCGACGCTGTGCAACATCGGCCGCGCCCAGATGGATACCGTCGTGCTGGAGAGCCTGGCGCGGGTCAACCTGCTGCCCGCGGCCAACAAGCAGATCAAGTCGTTGTCGAAGGGCATGCGCCAGCGCCTGGGGCTGGCCCAGGCGCTCATCGGCGACCCCGACCTGCTGCTGTTGGACGAGCCGAGTAGCGGCCTTGACCCCGAGGGGCAGGAGGAGATTCAGACCTACATCGAGGAACTGCGCGCCGTCGGCAAGACAATCCTCATGTCCACTCACCAGTTGCCGGAAGTGACGCGCGTCTGCACCTACCTGGTCATCCTCAAGGACGGCGAGGTACTCTACCAGAACCGCATGGCCGAGGCGCTGACCTTGCAGCCCCACATCGCCATCCAGGTTGACCGGCCGCTGGACGCCGCCCGGCCGCTGCTGGCAATGGTTCACCCCGACATCGCCATCGAGGGCCAGGAAGTGGTCCTGCGCAATGAATCCATCGCCATGCGCCGGCAAATCCTGTCGGTGCTCATCAATCAGGGCTACGACATCGTGCGCGTCGAGCAGCGGCGCGTCACGCTGGCCGAACTCTACGCCGAGGCTGTGCAATGATGCAGCGTATCTGGGCGCTGACCGCCTACTTCACCAAGAGCGTCTTCTTCTCGCTCACCGGTCTCATCCTGCTGATCCTCAGCCTGGCCTATTGGGTACTCTTCTTCCCGCCGGGCCAGGGCACGCCCGACTTCGAGAACTACGTCATCGTCATCGGCGCGATGGGCGCGGCAACGACCTTTCTGCTGGCTCTGTCGCTCAGCGCCCGCGCCAGCCGCCTGGAGAACTACCCGCTACTGGTGCGCCTGCCCAGCCGCGTGGAGTATCTCGTCGCCGTCATGCTGGGGTCGCTCATCCTCGGCGTGGGGCTGCAACTGCTCGTGGCCGGGCTGGCCCTCATCCGCGGGCCGGACATGACCGCCGGCCACGTCCTGATGATCCCGCCGCTCTGGCTGTCGGTCGATATTCTGGCCGCCGTGTTGGCCGCGCATGCGTCCGACCTGGTCACGTCCGGCTGGTCGCGGGTGATTATCTTCAGCTTGCTGGCCGTGCTGCTCATCTTGCAAGGGATGAGCGCCAGCCCGGACTCGTGGCTTGTGTCGCGGCTCTATGACCTCTCCGACGTGTTGCTGAACTTCGACATGATTCGTCTGTCCGACGGCGCGGCGGCCCTGGGCAGCTGGATCGGCGGCAACACGATGGGCGCGTTGTCACAGGCGGCCGGCGTCGTCTTCTGGCCGTTCAAGGCCATGAGCGACGCCGTATTTGCCGGCGGCTTTTCCCCGTCGCAGGCGTTGGCCCCGGCCGTGCTGCTGCTCTACAGCGCCATCCTCTTTCTCATCGGCGCGACGCTGTTCGCCGGCAAAGACCTGGACTTCATCGAGTAGCGCCGCCTACTCGTCTTCGCTCTCGTCCTGGTGGTCGGGGAAGTAGGCGCTGTTGAGAAACTGGCGCAGGCTGGCGCGCGCCTCCGGCCGCAGCCCTTCACCCAAATAGACGTGGCGATAGCCGTAGTCGAAGGCCAGCGCGGCCGGCTTCTCGCTCAGGTAGAACGGCGTCACATGCTGCATGTCGTAGAAGTCGGTGTTGCCGGCCAGGGAGATCGGCCGGCGGAGAATCAGTTCTTCGCGGTTGATGAAGAGAATCTCCCGGTTGGCGGCGTAGTTGGCCCACTGGCGCGAAAGGAAGCGGCCGAAGCGGAAGAGGATCAGCAGCAGCACCAACAGCATGATGGCGAAGACAAAGGCATAGCGCTCGCCCGAAAAGGCCACCCGAAAGAGGAAGACCAGGCCGCCGATGAGCATGACCGCCCAGGTGATCTCCAGGATGGAGTAGATCGCCAGCAGGGGCCAATTGCGCCTGGTCGGCATCACCACCTTCAGCCGCTGGGGCGACTGTTCGAAGCGCACATCACTGATCATCGGCAAGTTCTCGACCATAGTGCCCGCATTATAGCCTTCCCCCGTCGCAACCGGTAGGCAGAAGAGTGACACGCGGACACCGCCGCCGCCTTCCTTGTCGCCACCGGGATCAGCGCTAGAATCGCCCGCCATGCAACGCGCCCGTCACCTGCTGCGCTCATCGCTCGTCGTCATCGCCCTCTTCGGCCTCAGCAAGGCGGTCGGCCTGGTTCGGGCGCGGCTGGTGGCCGGGGCGTTCGGCGCGGGGATGGAGTACGACGCCTTTACCGCCGCCAACCAACTGCCGGAGCTGTTCTTCGCCGTCATCGCCGGCGGCTCACTGGCCGCGGCGCTCATCCCCGTCTACAGCCAATACCTGGCCCAGGAGAGCCGCGAGACCAGCACGCGCCTGGCCAATACCATCCTGACGCTGGTGCTGCTGGTGCTCGGCAGCGTCTCGGCCGTGGGCATCCTCCTCGCGCCGTGGCTGACGCGCCACGTCCTCGTGCCCGACTTCCCGCCCGAGCAACAGCTATTGACGGCGCAGATCATGCGCGTCATCCTGCTGCAAACGACGATCTTCGGCCTCAGTGGCGCGCTGGGCAGCCTGCTCAACGCCCACCAACATTTCGCCCTGCCCGCCCTCGCGCCGCTGTCGCTCGACATCGGCTACTTCGTCGGCATCTTCCTGTTCGTCCCGCGCATGGGCATCATCGGCCTGGCCTGGGGCACGGTCGTTGGGGCGTTGTTCCACCTGCTCATCCAGGCGCCGGCGCTGGTGCGCTATCGCATCGGCTACCGACCCGCGCTCGACCTGCACCTGCGCGGCGTCGGCGAGATCGTCCGCCTGATGGGGCCGCGCATCGTCACCCTGGGAGTCATCCAGTTTGCCGACCTGTTCGTCATCCGCCTGGCCTCCGGTCTGCCCACCGGGGCCACCTCGGCCTACTTCTACGCCTACGCCATCATGCAAGTGCCCCAGACGCTGTTCGGCACGGCTATCGCTCTGGTCGTCTTCCCCACCCTGGCCGAGCTGTACAACGCCGCTGACGTGGACGGGCTGCGGCGGGCGGCGGCGCAGACGCTCAGCGTCGTCTGGAGTCTGACGCTGCCCGCGGCCGTGGCCACCGTTCTCCTGGGACGGCCGGCCATCGTCCTGCTGCTGCAAGGCGGCGCGTTCGACGAATCGGCCACGGAGGTCGTCCTGCTCGTGCTGACCGCCTTCAGCGTCCGCATCGTCGCCGAATCGACGCTCGATGTCGTCGCCCGCCTCTTCTACGCCCGCCACAACACCAGGACGCCGATGCTGGCCTACCTGGGCTGGCTGGTGGTCACCGTGGCCACGGCCTACGCGCTCGTCCCACGGCAAGGGGTGGCCGGGCTGGCGCTGGCGACGACCATCGGCTTCACGCTGCTGGCGGCGGTGTTGCTGGAGCTAAACCGGCGCGGGCTGGGCGGCCTGGGCGGGCGGGCGCTGCCGATGGCTTTCCTGCGGGCAGCGGCCGGCGCGGGTGTCATGGCCGTGGCCATCGTTCTGGTCAGCCGTGTCGTTGCCAGCACAATCCCCTTCCTGCTGGTGGCCGGCGGTGTGGGCGTTGTCGTCTACGGCCTGACGACGTGGCTGCTGGGCGGGCGGGAGTTGTCGTGGCTATGGCAGGCGGTGCGGTCGCGCCGGGCCTGAGTAAGCCTCCGATCTGTTTTTGAACAGTCGTTCAATTTTGAAAACTCGGCCTTGACGCCGACGAACATCTGTGCTACACTTCTTAACGTGGCCGCGCGTTCGTCAGTCAATCGGCGCCGCGTCTGAGAGCCGCCTTCGCACTCTAGTACCCCATAGGAGTTATCTGATGCCTCGCACCAACGGCAGCAGCGCCGTCGACGGCCGCACGGCGACGCTCGACAAGACCATTGACTCTCTGACCAAGCGCTTCGGCGAGGGCACGATCATGCGCCTCGGCGAAGCCCAGCACATGAACGTCCACACCATCCCCACCGGCTCGATCTCGCTCGACATCGCTCTGGGCGTTGGCGGCGTGCCGCGCGGGCGCATCGTCGAAATCTACGGCCCCGAGTCCTCCGGCAAGACCACCCTCTGCCAGCACATCGTCGCCGAAGCCC
>JAIBAS010000338.1 GCA_019695075.1 Promineifilum sp.
ATCGCCGCCATCCGCGCGGCGCGAGCGGACGCGCCTTTCGCCGGCGTGGCCGACCTGTTGGCCCGCGCGCCCCTTCAGCCCAAGGAGATCGACCATCTCATTCGCTGTGGCGCGCTCGACGGGCTGGGGGCCAGCCGCCGGGCCATGCTCGACGAGGCCCGTGACACACGCGGTCGCGGCGGCCAATTGCGCTTCGGCTTCCTCGACGCGCCCGACGCCCCGGCCGAGTTGCCGGCCGAGCGTCTGGCCTGGGAGATGGAACTGCTGGGCCAGCCGGTGAGCGTCCACCCGCCGGCGCTCATCCGCGTGCCGCGCGGGGCGACGCCCCTAGGGCGGCTGCCGGCCGCGCCGGGCAAACCGGCCACGGTCTACGCCGTGCGCGTGCCCGGTTGGCCGGGTGGCGCGGGCATCTTCATCGGCGATGGCGAGACGTTCGCCGTGGCCCGCTTTGACAAGCAACTGGCCAACGACCGCGGCCGGCGGCCCACCTGGCGTCCGCTACGCCTGTCCGGCCGCTGGCGGCGGGATGAGTGGGAGGGGGGCTGGTTGCAGGTGGAGGGGGTCGAGGTAGTGGACAGTGAGTAGTGGCCAGTGGTCAGTGGTCAGTGGCCGGAGGTAAGGAGAAGGGCGAGATGAGAAGACGAATGGCAGTGATGGTGGTGCTGATGGCGGCGCTGGCGGCGCTGGCGGCGTGCGCGCTGGGGGCCGGCGAAGGCGACAAGGGCGGGGCGGTGGACGAGGGCGCGGAATCGCTGGCGGGCGGTTACACCTGGCGGCGCGAGGGCGGCATTGCCGGCTTCTGCGACGTCGTCGAACTGACGCCCGACGGCGCGGCCGAGGTGTCCAGTTGCGCCAGCGACCCGCCGCGGATGGTGGCTCAGGTGCGGCTCTCGACGGCCCAGGCGTCGCTCATCGCCGGCTGGGTCGTCCGCTTCGGCTCCTTCGAACGCGAAGAAACCGACCCGGCCACGGCCGACGCCATGACCATCAGCGTTGAGTTCGATGGCCAGGGCGACGAACAACCGGACGAGGGTGACGTCGCCGCGATGATCGACCTGGCCCAGCAAGTCCTCTTGGAGGCAACCCGGTAATGTAGGACGGGTTGGCAACCCGTCTCTTCTCAGAGGAGACAGGTCGCCGACCTGTCCTACCGGCGTTTTTCGTCAGGTTTTACACTTTCGGTCAAAAGCGGTAACATATCGACGGAGCGGCCGGGCCGATGGGACGCCGGCAATACAGACCGCGTCCGCCCCGGATGCGCCCGGAAGTAGCCCTTATGCGCGCGCGCCCGTTTTTCATCACCGGCCTTCTCGGCCTCGGCACAATCCTCATGACCCTGGTCATGACCGTCATCGGCCCGCGCCCGGCCGCGCCGCTGCCGGCGGGCTTCATCACCCCCGTGCTGGCCTACGAATTCGCCACGACTGACGCCGACGTGGCCGCCCTCTTCGCCCCCATTGGCCAGCCGGCCGGCGAGACTGTCCGCGCGGCCATGGATCGCGTCAATCGCCTTGATTTCCTCTACATCGTGTTCTATGGCGGCTTCCTGACTACTTTTGCCCTGGTCTGCGCCCGCGCCACGCGGCAGCCGGTCTTTCTGCTGGCCGCCGCGCTGGCCCCGCTGATCATGTTGGCCGACGTGCTGGAGAACGTCCAACTCCTGGCCATCACCACCCGGCTGGGCACGACCGACATCGCTGTCCAACTGGCCCGCCTGCGCTGGTTCACCTGGCTCAAATGGGGCGGGCTGGCGTTGTGGTTCTTGCTGATGCGTCCCTATTTTCTGGCGCGAGGCGGCTTTGGTCGGGCCATCGCCCTGGCCAGCCTCCTGCCGCTGGTGTTGGGCGTCGTCGCCTTCCTGTGGCCGGGGCTGGCCAGCGAGCTGTTCGCCCTGGCCATCGGCCTGCTGTTCATCTTGCTGACGGTTTACGCCTGGCGATACCGGCCGCCGGCAGCCGTGCCCGTGCCCGCGCTGTAATGCCGGCCGGCCGCGGCCCATCCTTCATCAATACTCGACCTTGTAGCCGATCATCTCGGCACCGGAGGTAGCGCAATGGAATTCTGGCTCAATGGCGAACTGAAGCACTACGACGGCGACCCGGAGTTGCCGCTGCTGACCTATCTCCGCCTGCACGAGCATATCATCTCGGCCAAGGACGGCTGCGCCCCCCAGGCGGCCTGCGGCTGCTGCGCCGTCGATCTGAACGGCAAGGCCGTGCTGGCCTGCGTCACGGCGATGAAGCGCGTCGCCGGCGGCCAGGTGATGACCATCGAAGGGCTGGGCGAGTATCGCCAGAACGTCTTCGCCAATGCCTTCGTCAGCAAGGGCGGCGTGCAGTGCGGCTTCTGCATCCCCGGCATGGTCATCCAGGC
Source organism: Promineifilum sp. (assembly GCA_019695075.1). GTDB lineage: Bacteria > Chloroflexota > Anaerolineae > Promineifilales > Promineifilaceae > Promineifilum. The sequence continues at coordinate 2,374 of JAIBAS010000338.1, forward strand.
CAACGCGCTGATCAACAAGAACAACGAGCCGACGCGCGACGACATCGCCAAGGCCCTGACGCCCCACCTCTGCCGCTGCACCGGCTACAAGAAGATCATCGACGCCGTCGAGTGCGCCGCCGTGGCCATCCGCAAGGAAGAAGAAGTGCCGCCGCCCGTGCCCGACGGCCGCGTCGGCGCGCGCCATCCCAAGTACCGCGCCGAAGACCTGGTGCTCGGCCGCCACGCCTACGTCGCCGACATCTTCCTGCCGGGCATGGTCTATGGCGCGCTGCGCTTCAGCGACCACCCCCGCGCCCGCGTCCTGCGCATTGACACGAGCCAGGCCGAGGCTTTGCCGGGCGTCATCCGCGTGCTGACGGCCGCCGACGTGCCCGGCGAGCGCACCATAGGCCTGATTCGCAAGGATTGGCCGCTCATGATCGCCATCGGCGAGGAGACGCGCTACGTCGGCGACGTGCTGGCCGGGGTGGTCGCCGAGACGGAGGCCATCGCCCGCGCCGCCGTCGCCCTGATCGCGGTCGAGTACGAGGTGCTGGAGCCGGTGACCGACATGCACCGCGCTCTGGAGCCGGACGCGCCGCTCATCCACGCCGGCGGCAACCTCCTCTCGCGGACGGCCTTCGTCCGCGGCGACATGGACGCGGCGCGGGCCAGAACCGCCTACACGGCCACGGGCGTCTTCCAGACCCAGCGCATCGAGCACGGCTACATGGAGCCGGAGTGCGCCATCGCCGAGCCGCTGCGCCGCGCCGGGCCGGCCGACGCCCCGGCCGAACACCCTAGCAACGCCGACCTGGAGGAGGTCTTCGCCGACGGCCAAGCCAAGGAGCCGCCGGAGCAACCCGCGCCGGTCATCCGCGTTCTCTCCCAAAGCCAGGGCGTCTACGACGACCAGGTGCAGATCGCCGCGCTGCTGGGCCTGCCGCTGGAGGCCGTGCGCGTGACGCTCGTGCCCAACGGCGGCGGCTTCGGCGGCAAGGAAGACCTGTCGGTGCAAGGCCACGCCGCGGTGATGGCCTACCTGACCGGCCGCCCAGTCAAGGTTGGCCTGACGCGCGACGAGTCGATCACCATGCACCCCAAGCGCCACCCCATCTGGATGGACTACGCCGTCGGCTGCGACGCCGCGGGCAAGCTGACCTACGTCAAGGTGAAGTTCGTCGGCGACACCGGCGCGTATGCCTCTGTGGGCATGAAGGTGCTGGAGCGCTCGGCCGGCCACGCCACCGGAGCCTACCACGTGCCCGCCGCCGATGTCGAGGCGCTGGCCGCCTACACCAACAACATTCCCTGCGGGGCCATGCGCGGTTTCGGCGTCAATCAGGCCATCTTCGGCCTGGAAAGCTGCCTCGACGATCTCTGCCGGCAGGGCGGCTTCGACCGCTGGCAGTTCCGCTACGACAACGCCCTGCAGAACGGCGACATGACCTCCACCGGGCAGGTCATCGAGGGTGGGGCGGGCGTGCGTGAGACGCTGCTGGCCGTGCGCGACGAGTTCCGCGCGGCCAAATATGCCGGCCTCGCCTGCGGTATCAAGAACACCGGCGTCGGCAACGGCATGCCCGACGCCTCCCACGTCCGCATCACCGTCGAGTCGGCCGACCGCGTGCTCATCGACCACGGTTGGACGGAGATGGGCCAGGGCGTCCACACCATCGCCGTGCAGACGCTGTGCCAGGAGACGGGCATCGATCCGCGCATCATCCGCGTGCGCGTGGACACGGCTTCGCGGCAGGAGGCGGGCATGACCACCGCCTCGCGGGCCACGTCGCTGGTCGGCAACGCCGTCATCAACGCCGCGGCCAAGCTGCGCGAAGACCTCAAGACCCATACGCTGGCCGAGCTGGCCGGCCGCCAGTACGAGGGGGCCTGGATCGTCGATTGGACGACCAAGCCGGGCAAAGACCACGGCAAGATCGTGACGCACTATTCGTATAGCTACGCCACGCAACTGGTCATCCTCGACGAGGACGGCCAGATCGCCAAGGTGACCGCCGCCCACGACGCCGGCAAGATCTACAACCCGACGCTATTCGAAGGCCAACTGGAAGGCTCGCTCCACATGGGTCTGGGCTACGCCATCAGCGAGGACATGCCGATGGAGGGCGGCCGGCCGAAGACCACCCGCCTGCGCCAGATGGGCATCCTGCGGGCCAAGGAGATGCCGGAGTTGGAGATCATCGGCATCGAAGTGCCCGACCCCTACGGCCCCTACGGCGCGAAAGGCGTGGGCGAGATCGGCCTGGTGCCGACGGCCGCGGCCGTGGCCAACGCGCTCTATACCTACGACGGCGTCCAGCGGCGGACGCTGCCGATGGAGTTGCCGAAGAAAGCGCGGGTAGTGGTGCGATCCGGAAATGGAGCCGAGTCTTAGGCGCGTGGCGAGACGAATCTTCGTACCTACAGTAGGAACTGACGACTGGCGACGGCTCCTGGCCGACCCCGAGAAACAGTGGAGGTCGGGCTTTTCAGCATGGAATCAGTCTCTTTGCGGGCTGGGTGTCGGGCCACCCCAATAGTTCTGTTGACAGCCCATCTGTATAGCCCTTATAATAGCTATATTAGAGGCTAGATAGCCATTTAAGCGGCACGCAAGGAACAGTGAGCAATGCCAAAAACCGTTTCGGTCAGCGAGGCCAAGAACCAGTTGAGCGCAGTAATGGATTGGGCGGTGGAGAATAGCGACGAAGTCGTTATCAAAAGCCGCGGCGAGCCAAGGGCCGTTATTCTACCGTATGAGAGATACGAGGGATTTTTGGCTCTTGAGAAAGAGGCGCGACGGAGAGAGGCATTGCGTAAACTTGAGGCGTTGGCAGAGCGAATGAGGGCGCGTAATATAGACCTAACTCCTGAGGAAGCAGAAGCCGTGGCTGATGAGCTTGTGCGAGAAACGCTTGATCGGATGATACGTGAAGGGAAAGTACGCTATCAACCCTAAAGATGCGCGCTCTGATCGATACGAACGTCCTAGTCAGTTACCTTCTGAATCCATATGATGAAGGGGCAGTGCGCACTATTATTGATGCGTTTCTTGACGGTAGGTTTCTACTACTTGTGCCGCAGCGCTTAATAGACGAATTCCGAACCACAATTATCAACAAGCCTCGCTTGGCAAAACGCATCACTCTGGCCGACTTAGAAGATTTGGCAGAAATCTTGATAGAATACGGTGAGCTTATTGAAGAGATCAGGGAACAGATTCCCCAGGTGGCACGCGATCCAAAAGATGACTATCTCTTGGCCTATGCCACGGTTGGTGGGGCCGACTATCTTGTGACGGGTGACAAAGACTTGCTCGTACTCAACGACCAAATCCAGGGCCTTGCCATCCTAACCCCGGCGCAATTTGCCGCCCTGCTTGCCTAACGGGGTTTCTCGTCTTTCATGCGCCGCGATTCTACGGCCGCCACCAACCCCTCCAGTCCGCCCACGTGCGACCCGCGCCAATACACCTGCCCGCACGTCCCGCACTGCTGGAACGTGTCATAGTACTGCTTCGTCTTTGGCTCCAACAGGTGCAGAATGGCCGCCTTGTCCACTGGCTCCAGCAGACCATTGCAACGCAGGCAGCGCCGCCACGGCTCGATGTGGTCGAAGAGCCGGTAGCGCCGCAGGACGGCGATGAGTTGCTCGCCGGCATCCATCGAGCGCAGGCAATAGCCGAACTGCACCAGGCTCCGCTTCAGCAGCCCCCGATCCCGCGTCAGCAGCACCCGGTTCTCGTCGCGCGAGCGCTCGGCCAGCACGTCGTCGTCCTGGTCGCCGCCATAGGCCGTGTCGAAGCCCAGCAGGCGCAAATAGCGCGCCAACCGGCCGAGGTGGTTGTCGGCCAGGAAGGCGATGGGGTCGGGCGGCGGCGGCCGCAGCGCGGGCAGGCCCTCGCGGGCGAGTTCGCCGGCGGCGGGATAGACGGCGATGTGCTCGCCGTCGCGGGGTTGGTAGTCGAAGCCGACCGGCCGCCCGTCCACCAGGATAAATTCGACCTCCGGGTGGGGTACGCCGATGGCCTCGATGAGGTGCTTGACCGATTGCGCGCCCTTGTAGCCGTAGGCGAAGGCGACCCCGCGCCACCGCGCCGGCAGGAAGTCGTTTAGCTCGGCGTCGAAACGGAAGGTCACCTGGGTCGGCAAGTTGTCCATCGCTGTCTCGATCCGGCCGCGTCCGCGACCGGCCTTATGCCGCCGGCGGCGCGCCCGGCCAGCCCAGGCCGATCCGTCCGCGCTCCTTGTCGATGTTCAGCACGCACACCTCAATAATGTCGCCGACTTGCAGAGCCGTGCCGCGCGGCATGGCCCGCTTGTGCAGCAAGCCGTCCTGCTTGACGCCGATATCGACGAACGCGCCGAAATCGACGACGTTGCGCACCGTACCGGTCAGCACCTGGCCGATGGTCAGGTCGTCCATCGAGACGACATCGCTACGTAGGAGCGGCCGGGGCAGGTCGGCGCGGGGGTCGCGGCCAGGCTGGGCCAGCTGGTCGAGGATGTCGCCGAGGGTGGGCGCGCCCGTGCCCAGTTCGGCGGCGAGGGCGTCGAGCGGTGTCTCTTCGCGTAGTAATTGGAGGGTCGGGCGCAGTTCCTCCGGCGGCGTGCCCGGCGGCAGGCCCAGCCGCGCCAGCAGCCGCGCCGCCACCGGATAGCTCTCCG
>JAIBAS010000277.1 GCA_019695075.1 Promineifilum sp.
CGGGCCGTAGCGCAGCCTGTTAGGCTGCCGCCGCGCCCGTCCTCCAGCCTGACAGGCTGGGCTACAACGGGCCGTAGCGCAGCCTGTTAGGCTGCCGCCGCGCCCGTCCCCCAGCCTGACAGGCTGGGCTACAGCGGGCCGTAGCGCAGCCTGTTAGGCTGCCGCCGCGCTCGTCCTCCAGCCTGACAGGCTGGGCTACAGCGGGCTGTCACCCATGACATTCGTCACCTCTTCCAGGTGACAAACGTCACTACTGCCGCAGAGAGGGCGGGCGTACACTGACCATGTATTCGCCTATCCGAATACATGGGGAATGCCAATGGATCAGCCCTCACTCGATGAGCTAAACCTATTGCACGCCAGCGTCTGTCAGGCTCTGGGCGACCCCAAACGGTTGCTCATCCTCTACGCCCTGGCCGAGCGGCCGCGCCACGTCTCGGCGTTGGCCGCCGACCTGGACATTCCGCAGCCGACCGTCTCCCGCCACTTGCAAGTCCTGCGCGACCGCCACCTGGTGACGACCGAGCGCGACGGCGCGGCGGTGGTCTATTCCCTGGCCGAGCCGCGCGTCATCGGCGTTCTGGACACCATGCGCCTCATCTTGCGCGATAGCCTCGCCCGCCAATCGGGCTACCTTGCCACTGCCGCGGAGCCACTATGAAGCAATTTCGCTACCTCTGGGTCATTGGCCTTGTGGTCACGGCGCTGATCATCGCCGTGCCCGTGCTGCTGTTCGCTTCGTCGGGCAATGAGGCGTCGCCCGACCCCTGGGCCTACGTCGCCCCGACGCCGTCGCACACCAACCACGCCGCGCTGATGGCCGGCCCCTACGCCAGCGGGCAGGAGGTGACCGCCGCCTGCCTGGAGTGCCATGAGACGGCCGCCCAGGAAATGATGCAGACGACCCATTGGACGTGGGAGAGCGAGCCGGTGCTGCTGCCCGGCCGCGACGAGCCGGTGACGATCGGCAAGAAGAACCAGATCAACAACTTCTGCATCGGCATCCAGGGCAACTGGACGGGCTGCACCAAGTGCCACGCCGGCTATGGCTGGTCCGACGCCAGCTATGATTTCAGCGAGCAGACCAACGTCGATTGCCTGGTCTGCCACGCTGATCCCGGCCTCTATGGCAAGGGCGAATCCGGCAACCCGGCCGAGGGGGCCGACCTTGTTGCCGCGGCGGGTAGCGTGCGCCGGCCGACGCGGCAGAACTGCGGCAGCTGCCACTTCAACGGCGGCGGCGGCAACGCCGTCAAGCACGGCGACATGGACGAGAGCCTCTACTATCCCGATGAGACCCTCGATGTCCACATGGGCCGCTACGACTTTGAGTGCGTCGATTGCCACGCCGGCGACGACCACCAGATTTTGGGCCACAGCATCTCGGTGTCGAGCGAGGTCAAGGCGTCGGCCGTAGCCTGCACCGACTGCCACACCGAACCCATCCACGCCGACGCGCGCATCACCGCCCACACCGACGCCATCGCCTGCCAGACCTGCCACATCCCGGAGGGGGCGCTGCGCCACGCGACGAAGGTCGATTGGGACTGGTCAACGGCCGGCCAGGACTTGCCCGAAGACCCGCACGTCTACTTGAAGATCAAGGGCAACTTCGTCTATGAGCACGACTACCGCCCGATCTACGGCTGGTGGAACGGCGCGGCCGACCGCTACATCGTCGGCGACCTCATCGACCCGACACAGGTGACCAACATCAACACGCCCCTGGGCGACATTAGCGACGCGACGGCCAAAATCTACCCGTTCAAGATTCACACCGCCCGCCAGCCCTATGACGTTCTCAACCAGTATCTGCTGGTGCCCATGACCGCCGGCGAGGGCGGGTTCTGGGACACCTTCGACTGGGATTCGGCCTTCCGGTTGAACGAGGTGAACACCGGCCTGGCCTTCAGCGGCGAGTACGGCTTCGCGCCGACGCAGATGTACTGGTCGATGGATCACATGGTGCAGCCCAAGGAGAACGCCTTGCAGTGCTACGACTGCCACGGCGAGAACGGCCGCATGGACTGGGAGGCCCTGGGCTACAACGGCGACCCGATGGAATGGGGCGGCCGGCAGTAGAACGCCCCACCGCCACTCACTGACCCCACACAGCAGGATACACGCCATGCGCAACAGGCGACTTCCTTTACTCATTGTTCTGGCCCTGATTGGTGTCGCGCTCATCTGGGGCGGGGTGGCCCGGGCGCAGGACAGCGCCCAGACCGCGCCCCAACCGACGCCGGCAGCCGCGCCCATCCACCCGGTCTTTCCCCTCCTCGATGACGCCGGCGACAACGTGCTCGATTCGGGTCGGGCCATCTCGACGATGACCACCTGCGGCGGCTGCCACGACACGGCCTTCATCGCCGCCAACTTCTACCACGCCGACGCCGGCCTCTCGACCTTTGGCGAGGGGGGCGCGACCGCCGGCGGGCACGCCTGGGACATCGGGCAGGGCATCTTCGGCCGCTGGAACCCGATTGTCTACCGCCTGCTGTCGGCCGAGGGCGACGACGTGCTCGACCTGACGACGCCGGAATGGGTGCAGGTCTGGGGCGCGCGTCACGTCGGCGGCGGCCCGGCCACGACCAGCCGCGCCGGGGAGCCGCTGGTAGCTCTGGAGCCGGGCGCGAGCGTGGAGACGACCATCATTGACCCACAGACTGGCGCGGCGCAACCCTGGGATTGGACGCAATCGGGCGTGGTGGAGATCAACTGCTTCCTGTGCCACTGGCCCAACGCCAATAACGAGGCCCGGCTGGCGGCGCTGGCCGACGGCCGCTTTGCCGACGCGGCCACGGCGACGCTGGAGGGCAGCGGGATCGTTGTCGCCGCTGACGGCGCTGCCGCCGCGGGCAACTGGGACTACCAGGCGGAGGCCTTCGACGAGGCCGGCAACCTGCGGCGCGAGTACGTGCGCGTGGGCGACCCGACGGTGGCCAACTGCGGCGCGTGCCACGGCGTCACCCACAACGATCTGGGCACGCCGTTGGCCTTCGACACGCTGACCGCCGGCGACTGGACGACGCTGACGACCGGTCAGGTCATGTCGCCGCAGCGCATCGCCGCCAGCGGCCTGAACCTGGCCGACAAAGCCACGTTGTCGCGTTCGTGGGACGTCCACATGGAGCGGGTGCTCGACTGCACCGACTGCCACTACTCGCTCAATAACCCGGTCTACTACCGCGAGACGGGCGACGACGCGCCGGCGCACCTGGATTTCGATCCGCGGCGCATCGACCTGGGCGAATACGTCTACCGGCCGCTGCACCAGTTCGCCAAGGGGCAGAGCGCGCAGGGAGCGCTGGCGCAGGACTATGATGAGACCATGCGCCGGTGCGAGTCGTGCCACAGCGTCGCCCGAACCCACGACTGGCTGCCCTATAAAGACCGGCACATGTCGGCCGTGGCCTGCGAAGCGTGCCACACGCCCAGGCTCTACGCGCCCGCGCTGCAATCGGTGGACTGGACCGTGCTGGACGCGGACGGCGAGCCTGTCCGCAGCTACCGGGGCATCGAGGGCGAGGCGCTGGGGGCGACGACGCTCATCACCGGCTATGAGCCTGTCCTGCTGCCGCGCACCGACAGCGACGGGGCGACGCGGCTCATGCCCTACAACCTGATCAGCAGCTGGTACTGGGTCTACGGCGACCCGGCCAAACCGGCGCCCTTGCGGCTGCTGCGCGCGGCCTACTTCGACGGCGAGGCGTACGCCCCGGCCATTCTGGCTGCCTTCGACGCCGACGGCGACGGGCAACTGACGACGGCCGAGCTGAACATCACGACCGACGCGCAGACCGCGGCCGTGGCCGGGCGGCTGGCGGCGCTGGGCCTGGCCGATCCGCGTATTGCCGGCGAAGTGCAGCCCTACGGCATCAACCACGGCACGGCCACGGACGAATGGGCGACGAAAGAGTGCCGCGACTGCCACGGCAGTGATTCGCGGCTGGCGGCGACCATCACCCTGTCCGACCGGACGCCGGGCGGCGTCGTGCCGGCGCTGCCGGTAGTAGGGGCGGGTCAGGTAGGGGCGGGTCTCCGACCCGCCCCTACATCCGCCCCTACCTGGCCGGGCGAAGTTATCGCCGACGGCAGCGCGCTGCGCTACGCGCCGGACACGGCCGCGGCCGGCCTCTACGTCCTCGGCCACAACGCGGTCGATCTCATCGACTGGTTGGGCATCCTGATGGTGTTGGGCGTGCTCGTGGGCATCTTCGTCCACGCCGGGCTGCGCTTCCGGGCGGCGCGGCGCGCCAGTAGGGGCGGGTCTGAGACCCGCCCCTACATCCAGGTGGAGGACGAGGACGGTAGGGGCGGGTCTCAGACCCGCCCCTACACCCGGGCGGAGGACGAGGCCAGTAGGGGCGGGTCTCAGACCCGCCCCTACACCCGCCCCTACCCAGCCGACGCCCCCGTGGCCACGCACCAGGTCTACATGTACGATGTCTATGAGCGGCTGTGGCACTGGCTGCAGACGGCGGCCATCCTGCTGCTGCTCTTCACCGGCCTCATCATCCACAAGCCCGACAAGTTCGGCGTCTTCAGCTTCAGCTACGTGGTGCAGGTGCACAACATCCTGGCCCTGCTGCTGGTGCTGAACGCCGGACTGTCGCTGCTCTACCATCTGGCCAGCGGCGAGATCCGGCAATACATCCCCCGGCCGCGCGGCTTCTTCGACGACGCCTTCAAGCAAGCGCTCTACTACGTGCGCGGCATCTTCAGCCGCGAGCCGCACCCGTTCGCGAAGACGCGCGACCGCAAGCTGAACCCGCTGCAACAGATCACCTACGTGATGGTGCTGAATGTGCTGCTGCCGGCGCAGATCATCACCGGGGCGCTCATGTGGGGCGCGCAGCGCTGGCCGGATGTGACGGCGGCGCTGGGCGGGTTGACCTGGCTGGGGCCGCTGCATACGCTGGTGGCCTGGTCTTTTGCCGCCTTCATCATCCTCCACGTCTACCTGACGACCACCGGCCCCACGCCCACGGCGGGCATCCGGGCGATGATCGGCGGCTATGAGGACGTGGAAGTCCACGAGACGCAACCGGCCGCAACGACGGCCGATTAGCAAGCGAGGAAACGATGACATCCATTACCACACCCACACCGCAAGCCGACGATGCGCCGGCCGCCCGCGCGGCCACGCGGCGCGTCGCCCGGCCCTACGTCCATCCCTACGCGGGCGGCATCTTGCTGGGGCTGGTCCTGTTCACGACCTTCTTCCTGACCGGCAACGGCCTGGGCGCGTCCGGCGGCATGAACCGGCTCGTTGTCTGGCTGGAAGACATCTTCGCCTCCGGCCACGTCGATCGCACCGCTTACCTGACGACGATGGCCGGCGGCGAGACGAACCCGTTCGATAGCTGGGTTGTGTTCGTCTTCATCGGCCTGTTCATCGGCGGGGCGCTGTCGGGCTGGCTGTTCGGCCGGACGAAGGTGGAGACGCAGCGCGGCCCGCACACGCCGGTGCGCGTGCGTTGGTTGTTCGCCTTCCTGGGCGGCAGCATCATGGGCTATGGCGCGCGCATGGCCCGCGGCTGCACCAGCGGCCAGGCCCTGTCGGGCGGCGCGGTGCTGTCCGTCGGCAGCTGGGCGTTCATGTTCTCTGTCTTCGCCGGCGGCTACGCGCTGGCCTACTTTGTGCGCCGGCTTTGGAACTAGCGCCCGCCGGGCAACCTTATGGAGGAATGACATGGCGCCCTTTCCGCTGCCACTTGCTGAACTGATGGGCCACTGGGGCCAGTACGTCATCTACCTGCTGATCGGTATCGGCTTCGGCTTCGCCCTGGAGATGTCGGGCTTTGCCAACAGCAAAATTCTCGCCGCGCAGTTCTACTTCCGCGATATGACCGTGCTTAAGGTCATGTTCGGGGCCATCGTGACGGCGATGGTGTTGGTGTTTCTCACCTCTGGGTTGGGGCTATTGGACTTCAGCCTCGTTTATGTCAACGAGACGTACCTGTGGCCGGGCATTCTCGGCGGCCTGATCATGGGCTTCGGCTTCATTTTGGGCGGTTTCTGTCCGGGCACGTCGCTCGTCTCGGCCGCCGTGGGCAAGATCGACGGACTGATCTTCGTCCTGGGCGTGCTGTTCGGCATCTTCGCCTTCGGCGAGACGGTCGGCTTCTATGAAGAGTTCTGGCATTCGTCCTACTTCGGCCGGCTGACCATCCCCGAATGGCTGGGCCTACCCTATGGCGTTGTCGTGGTCGGCATTGTGCTCATGGCCCTGTTCATGTTCTGGGGGGCGGAGCACCTGGAGCGCATCTTCGGCGGCCGTGACCTGAGCAAGGAGCCGAAGTGGCGGGTGTACGCCGGCGGCGGCCTGCTGGGCATGGCTCTGCTGGTGGCCTTCGTCGGCCAGCCCACGACCGAGGAGCGTTGGGCGCGCATCGAGGCGACGGAGATGGCGCGGCTGGCCAATCGCGAGGTGCAGATTCACCCCGCCGAACTGGCCGCGACGATGACCGACGACACGCTGCAAACGATCATCCTCGACGTGCGCTCGGAGGCGGACTTCAACCTCTTCCACTTGCAGGAAGCGCGCCACGCCCCGCCGGCGCTCCTGCCGGACATGCTCGACGAACTGCGCGCCGCCCCGGCCAATACCGTCGTCGTCGTCGTCGGCAACGACGAGACGGCGGCCACCGAAGTGTGGAAGTACCTGCGCGCCGAGAGCGTGCGCAGCGTCTACATCCTGGAGGGCGGCGTCAACAACTGGATCCGCACCTTCGGCGACGAGACGTTTGTGGCCGAACGGGCCATTGACGGCGCGGCCGACGACACACTGGCCTTCCACTTTCCGACGGCGATCGGTGCGGGCTATACGTTCGCCGTGCCCAACGAGGCTCTGGCCGCGGGCATCGAGTTCACGCCGCGGATCGTGCTGGAAGTGAAGCGCGGGCCGGGCGGGGGCGGCTGCGGCTAGGCGCGGCGAAACGCGGTGCGCCGGGCTGCTCATCGCCCTGGCGCGCAACAGGTCAGAACCAGGCACAACGGCCCGGCGACGCGCGCGTCG
>JAIBAS010000412.1 GCA_019695075.1 Promineifilum sp.
GCGCGGGGCTGCTGGCCGGCCTGGTGGCGGCGTTCATCTTCGTCGTCGCTCCCAACCGTCGCCGGCGCGAGGAGGCCGGCCTGGCCATCGCCGCCGACGGCCGCGAGGCGCGCGTCGTCATCCTCATTCCCGCCAGCGGCTTGGGCGAAGTCGCCTACCAGGACGGCGCGGAGGCCATCCACCTCGGCGCGCGCTCGGCCACGGGGCAGCTCATCGACGCCGGCCGCCGCGTGCGCATCGAGCGCGTCGCCCACCGCGTGGCCATCGTCCACCCGCTGGACGGCGACGGGAGCGCGGGCTGAGATGCCGTCACGCCGCGAACTCTGGCAGTGGCTCGACGAGCGCCCCGCCTGGCTCATCGTCGCCGCCTCTTTTGTGGCCTTGCTGCTGGTCTGGCACCTGCTGGTCACCTGGGCCGATTACCCGGCCTTCATCCTGCCCGGCCCGCTGGATGTCGTCGCCGCCTTCGCCCGGCTGGTGAGCGACGGCCGGCTGGCGCGCCACACGCTGGTGACACTCAGCGAAGTCATCCCCGGCCTGGCCCTGGGCGTGGCCGTGGCCATGCCTCTCGGCTACCTGCTGACCAAGTCGCCGCTGGCCGAGCGCCTGCTCTCGCCCTATCTCATCGCCTCGCAGGCCATCCCGGTCATCGCCATCGCCCCGCTGCTGACCATCTGGGTGCAGTCGTGGTACTGGTCGCGGGTGCTGGTGGCCGCGCTGACGGTCTTCTTCCCCATCCTGATCAACAGCATCGCCGGGCTGCGCTCGGTGCCGCGCGAGTTCTATGAGCTGATGCACTCGCTGCGGGCCACGCGGGTGCAGATCTTCCGCAAGCTGGAGTGGCCGGCGTCGCTGCCGACGCTGCTGGCCGGGTTGAAGGTCGGGGCGACGCTGGCCGTCATTGGCACCCTCGTGGGCGAATTCGTCCAGCCCAAGAGCCAGGGGCTGGGCTATCTGCTGGTGACGGCGCGCTACCAGTTCAAGACAGACGAGGTCTTTGTGGTTCTGCTGACGTTGGGGACGATGGCGATGGCGCTCTACGGGCTGGTGGCCCTGGCGGAGCGACGTCTGCTGCGCTGGCGTCGCTACGGGCACTCAACGAAGTGAGAAAAAAGAGCTCGCGCAAAGCCGCAAAGAAAGCAAAGGCGCAAAGGAAGAAAGATTTTTCTTCTTTGCGTCCTTTGCCTACTTGGCGCTCTTTGCGTGAGCTCTTCTTCTACCTTTATTCGTAGCGCAGTGCCTGCACTACCTCCAGCCGCGACGCCTGCCGTGCCGGGATGATGGCGGCCAGGACGCCGAAGAGGACGCCCGCGCCCAGGGCCAGGGCGACGCCCATCGTCGGGAAGACGTACTCCATCGGATAGCCAAAGGCCTTCATCGCCAGAATACCCATATAACCCAGATAGAGGCCGGCCACCACGCCGAAGATCGTCCCCAGCGCCGACAAGATCAGCGCCTCGGCCAGGACGATGGCGCTGATCTGCCGCCGCGTGCTGCCCACGGCGCGCAACATACCGATCTCCCGCGTGCGCTCGATGATGCCGATGGCCAGGGTGTTGACCATGGCGATGAGCGAGGGGATGGCCAGGAAGAGCACCAGGACGTACAGGGCCTGGAAGACGCTATCGAAGATGGCCAGGTTCTGGTCGATGTACTCCTGCCCGGAGATGAGCCGGAACTGCGGGAAGTTGCGCATCGCGGCCTGCAGGCCCGCTTCGGCCGCCTCCCGGTCCGCGTCGGGGACCAGATTGACTTGCAGCAGCACGTCCTCGGTGCGGTTGAAGTCGGCGGCGATATTGGCCTGGGAGACATAGACGGTGGCGAGCTTGGCGTTCAGGTAGTCGCCGCCCACGCCGACGACGCGGTAGGTTTGCGTGCCGTTGGGCGTCACCAAGGTCACGTCGTCGCCCAGATCGGCCCCGGCGTTGGCGCTGGTGACCGGGTTGAGGATGATCGTCCGCCCCTCGTTCAGGGCGTCGTAGGCCGATTCATCCCCCTGACTGAAGGTCAGGCCGCTGACCTGCGGATAGGTGGCCGGGTCGATGCCCAGCAGGGCGACGGCCGTGCCGTTGGTCTCCGACGGGGCGAAGCGCAGACTGCTGACGACCGCCACGCCGTCGACGGCGCGCAGGGAGTCGGCCAGTTCCGCGCCCGCGCCGACGTTACGGCCCCAGAGGGCGATCGACGGCGGGACGAGGATGTAGTCGCTGCCCAGGCTGCGGCGCATGACCTGGCCGAAGCCGGCGGTGACGCTGGTGAACATAGACGCGGCCATGATCAGAATCGCCATGCCGATCAGCACGGTGCTGGCGGTGATGGCCGTGCGCGACGGCTGGCGGGTGAGGTTGCCCTGGGCCAGTTGGGCCGTGCCGCTGCGGGCGAAGATGGCCGCCAGCAGGCCGCTGAAGAAGCGGGCCACCGGGTTCACCAGCGCCGGCGCGACCAGGATGAGGCCGACGACGAACAGCGCCGCGCCCAGGCCGATGAGGGTCAGTTGGCGCGACACCAGCGCGGCCACGGCCAGGGCGATCATGACCACGCCGGCCCAGAAGCCGACGCCGGCCAGCCGTCGCAGCGACAGCGTGCCCACTGCCGGCCGCAGCGCCTCCAGCGGCGTCAACCGCCCAGCGTTGATCGCCGGCAGCAGCCCGGCCAGCAGCGTCACGCCGATGCCGACGGCCGCGCTGCCGATGACCAGACCGGGCGAGACGGTCGGCCGGCCGATCTCGACGTTCATCATGTTGCGCATAAAGGTGTTGAGCGTAGATATGCCCAGCACGCCCAGCGCGTAGCCGCCCAGCAGCCCCAGCGCCGTGCCGATGACGCCCTGGATCAGCCCCTCGGCCAGGAACGTGCCCAGGATGGTACGCCGGCTGGCCCCCAGGGCGCGCAACATGCCGATGTCGCGCCGCCGCTCGACGACCACGGTGCGGAAGGTGTTGAAGATGATGAAGCCGCCCATCAGCAGAGCCAGGATGCCCAGGACGGTGAAGATCGCCTGCGCCACCTTGAAGTTGGCCAGCAGTTCCGAGTTGGATGACAGACCGCCCAGTTGGAAGGTGTCGCCCAGTTCGTCCAGAATGGCCGTTTCGATTCGCGCCCGCTCCTCGTCGTTCACGGCCCCGAAGTTGGCTTCGACGGTGTTGATCAGGCCGGGCATGGCCAGCATCGTCTGCGCCTGGCCGAGCGTGACGAGCACTTCCTCGTCGCCGAGTTGTGCCCGCGGCGGCAACAGGCCGATGATCGTCAGCGCCGTCTCGCCCGACGTGGTGGGCAGGGTCAGCTTGTCGCCCACGCCTAGCCCCAGCGGCTCGGCCAGACTCTCGCTGATGACGGCTACGCCCGTTTCGCCGTCTTCCAGAAAGCGGCCGGCGGTGACGTTGTAGATGTGCAGGGCCGTGGCCTGGGGCACGTCCAGGCCCACCAGAGTGAGGACGGTCGCCGGGTCGGGCAGGGCGGGGTCGTGGTCGAGGTAGTCGGCCGGCAGGTTGACGCTGCGCTCCAGCACGCCGGAGACGGCCTGCACGCCGTCAATCGCGGCGACGCGATCGGCCACGGCCACGTTGAAGGCGTCGGATGTCTTCAGCGTGATGGCCGCGTCGACCTGGTCGGCCACGGCCAGGATGTTGCTGGTGAAGGCGTTGACGAAGGCCGGCAGCAGCGTGTTCATGCCGAAGACGACGAGCACGCCGAAGAAGATCGCCAGCGTGGTCAACACCGTGCGCAGCTTGCGGCCGCGCAGGTAACGGGCGGCAAGGGTGAGTTGGATGTTCATGGCTTAGTCTCCAATCGCCTGAATCTTCCCGGCCACCATTTCGGCGTTCTGGCCGTTCTGGCTGCCGCGCGGCTCCAGCACGGTCTGATCGACGACCGCGCCGTCCTTCAGGAAGATGATCCGGTCGGCGTAGGCGGCAATGCGCGGGTCGTGGGTGACGATGACCACCGCCCGGCCCCAGTCGTTGGCCACCTGACGCAGGAGCGCGGCGATCTCCTCGGAGGCGTGGGTGTCCAGGTTGCCGGTCGGCTCGTCGGCCAGGATGAGCGCCGGGTCGGCCACGAGGGCGCGGGCCACGGCGACGCGCTGCTGCTGGCCGCCGGAGAGCTGGTCGGGCCGGTGGTCGAGACGGTCGCCCAGGCCGATCTTGCGTAGCCACTCGGCGGCGCGGGTCTTGGCGTCGCCCGGCCGCACGCCGTCGAGAGTGATGGGCAGGGCTGTGTTCTCGACCGCGTTGAGCACCGGGATGAGGTTGAAGAACTGGAAGATGAAGCCGATACGCCGCCGGCGGATTTCCGTCAGCTTGTTGTCGGGCAGGTCGGACAGGTTGTGGCCGTCGATCATTACTGTGCCGCTGGTTGGCCGGTCAAGGCCCCCCAGCAGGTGCAGAAGCGTCGACTTGCCGCAGCCGCTCGGCCCCATGATGGCCACGAATTCGCCCGGCTCGACTTGCAGCGAGACGCCGTTGAGCGCCGTCACGGCCGTGTCGCCCGAACCATAGACCTTCTTCAGATTGACCGCCGATATGAGGGACATGATTACTCCGTATAATTACGAATTAGGAATCGAAGAAGTCCTGCTTCCTGGATTGATCTCGTGAATTCCCAACTCTCAATTCCTAACTCTCAATTCCTAATTTCTTCCTCGGTCTTCCGCGCGGGCGCGGCTGCGGCCGGGGCAGGGGTTGGCGACGGATGTCGTCGAGCCGGGCCTCGATCAGGTCCAGCCAACGCACGTCGGCCTCCAGATGCATGATGCTTTTATCGAGCAGGAAGATCTGCGCCAGTTCGACGCGCGGGTCGGCCTGGTTGCGGTGCGTGGTGGCGTCGTGCAGCTCCTGGTAAAGCCGGTTGCGCTGGGCCTGGATGACGCGGTAGGGGTTGGCGTTGTCGTTGCCCAGGCTGAGCATCAGCTTGATGAAGAACTCGTCGCGTTGGTGCTCGGTGGGCACGCCACTGGCGAACCACTCGGCCAGTTCGGCCTGGCCCGCGGGCGTCAGGCTATAGATGTGTTTTTCCGGGCCACCGTCCTGATCCACGCCGTCCTGGGTCACGAGGCCGCCCTCTTCCAGCCGCGCCAGGGTGGTATAGACCTGCGCCGGCTTCAGCGCCCACAGCGCCTCGCCGCCGGCGATGGCCTCAAAGGCGGCGCGTAGTTCGTAGCCGTGGCGGGGGCGGTCGGCCAACAGGCCCAGGATGGCATTGCGGACGGACATGAACGGTCGAAAACGATGACTAAATAAACTACTAACTCGATTGCTATTTACGACGATAAATATATAACGAGTTACTAGTTTTGTCAATAGGCTCTTCGTCGCTCACCTGGCACTTTCCGAAGTGCCTGGCACCTTCTTACACATCCTCCAAGAAGGTGCGTCGCACTCCAGAAAGTGCGACGCACCGCTCCCCTGCTCCCCCGCCCTCCCCCAGAACTTGCGCATTTCCCTCCTCCCCCGCATACTACAGTCTCATGATCCTCCACATCGCCGCCGCCGATGAATGGGACGCCTCTCGCGCGCGCGGTGAATACCGCGCCGATAGCCTGGGCGATGAAGGCTTCATCCACTGCTCCACGCTCGACCAGGTCCTCATTCCCGCCAACGAACGCTACCACGGCCGCGCCGACTTGCTCCTGCTGGTTATCGACCCGGCGCGGCTGGCAGCCGCTCTGGTCTATGAGGATTGCTACGAGACGGGCCAGGCCTTCCCCCACATCTACGGCCCGCTCAACCTCGACGCCGTGTTGCGGGCCGTGCCCTTCCCGCCGTCGGCCGACGGCTCATTCGCCCTGCCGCCGCTCTAGCCCCGCGCTGCCGGCCCAGCGGCCGGCGAACTCCTACGAGGCGCAATGGACAGCCACGATTTCCCCATCCTGGAGCATGACCCCAACCCAACCGCGCTCATCGAACCCTCGCGCCTGCTCGCGCCCATCGACATCCCGCGCCACTGTGTGCTGTGCTTCTTCCAGGAGGTCATCGCCGACCTGGTCGCGCGCGGCCAGTTGCGGATCGTCCACACCCTGCGCAGCGAGATCGGGCCGAACCCGGTCTATGTGTTGGACGTGGGCGGCCGGCCGCTGGCCCTGGTGCATCCCGGCCTGGGCGCGCCGCTGGCGGGGGCGTTCATGGATGAGCTGATCGCCCTGGGCTGCCGGGCATTTGTCGCTTGTGGCGGGGCGGGCGTGCTGGCCCCGGAGCTTGTCGTCGGCCACATCGTCGTGCCCAACGCCGCCGTGCGCGACGAGGGCACGTCATACCATTACCTGCCGCCGTCGCGCGAGGTGTCTGCCTCGCCCGCGGCCGTGGCCGCCATCGAGGCGACCCTGCAACGCCACGGCGCGCCCTACGTCGTCGGCAAGACGTGGACGACCGACGCCTTCTACCGCGAGACGGCGGCGCGCGTGGCCCGGCGGCGGGCCGAGGGCTGCCTGACGGTGGAGATGGAGGCGGCGGCGTTCTTCGCCATCGGCCAGTTCCGCGGCGTGACGGTGGGGCAGATTCTCTACAGCGGCGACGACCTCAGCGGGCCGGAGTGGGACGGCCGCGCCTGGCAGGGACGGGGCGAGACGCGCGCGAGGCTGTTGCGGCTGGCGGCCGAGGCCTGCCTGCAACTCTAGTCGCGACCGGTTGCCAGGGCCACGACGGCCTCATCGGCGGCCAGTTTGGCCAGTCGCTGCGCCCGCGTGCCTTCCTCAAGGGGCAGCGCCGCGCCATCGACGGCCAGCAGGCGGCGGTCAGTGATGAGCGTCAGCGGCCCAGCCGGGGCCAGCCCCACGACCGCCGACCGCCGCGCCACCAGCGCCTTGCCGCGCGTGTTGGCCTTGGGCGCTGCCTCCACGGCGGCCACGGGCAGGCGGCGGGCGTAGCCATCGGCCAGCAGCAGCACGGCCTCGCCGCCCGGCTCGGCCGACAGCGACGCGGCCACGCGGTCGAACGACGCCTCCTGGCCGCAGTTGATCG
>JAIBAS010000039.1 GCA_019695075.1 Promineifilum sp.
TCAGCGCGCCCGACCAGCCCGCGGCCACGCCCACCGACGTCGGCGGAGCCACGCCCAACCTGCCGGGCACAGCCACGCCCACGCTCGCGCCGACAAATACGCCAACCCTCGCGCCGTCCAGCACGCCGACGCTGGTGGCCTCCAGCACGCCGACGCTCGTCCCAACGAGTACAGCCACATTGGTCGCCACGACAACGACCACGGCCACAGTCGCCGCCTCGCCAACGGCCACAACGACGAGCACCGCACTGCCGACGGCCACGGCCACGACCACGGGCACGCCCCTGCCGACAGCCACAGCTACGGCCACGGCCACAGCTACGGCGCTGCCGGGCACGGCCACGCCGACGCTGACGCCCGACCCCAACGCCACAGCCACCGCGACGCCGACGCAGACGGTCGCGCCAACGGCGACGGCTACGGGCACGGTCATCGCCCCAACACCCACGGCCACGCCCACGCCGCCGGTGACGCTGCCGGAGACGGGCTTCGACGCCTGGGGCATTGCCGCCGTTGGCCTCGCCCTGGTGCTGGTGGTCTTCGCCGCGCGCCGGCTGCGCCGGGCGCAGTAGGTCGCGCCGGCAGGCCATAGAAAAAGAGCCGGGGGCGACGCGCCCTCGGCTCTTTTTGTTCTCCGCCGGCCACCACTATTAGAGGCGGGCCAGAATCTCCTTCTTCTTCGTCTCGAACTCTTCGGGGGTAATTAGCCCGGCCTCCATGAGCTGCTTGAGCTTGCTGAGCGCTTGCAGCGGCTCGTCGGCCGGGGCGGCTGTGGAGCCGGCCGCGGGCGCGCCCATCATGCCGGGCAGGTAGACGCCGCCGGCCTCGGCACGCTTCTCCTCCATCGCTCGCAGGCGCAACTCTTCGCGCACGTTCTCCTCCATCTCCTGGGCGATGGCGTAGAGGCGGCGCGCTTGCTCCTTGACGAGGTTGTCTATGCGAATCACATCGCCGTTGGTGGCGAAGAGCGTCAGCGTCGCCCGCATCATGCCCTCCTCCAGCCGGGCTTCCTTCAGTTCGCGCCAGATGTGGTCATTGAAATGCGCCCGGCCGAGCATATTCTGCTGGTAGTGGATGAAGCGCCGGTTGGTCAGGATGACGATCTCCGGCGTGGGGTCATACGTCACCGCCTTCTGAACGGCGATGTAGCTCACATGCTCGCCCCTGGTCAGCAGTTGGCTGACCTTCTCGTAGATCTTGGCCACCTGTTGCGGGTCCTGGTCTTCCGTCAGGAAGCGGGCCAGTTCGTCGGGCACGCCCGGGGTCTGGTTGGGCGTTTGCGGGGTCTGATCGGTCATCGCGGGTTATCCTCCAGTCATCATGCCTGTACGCGGCGGGTGAACGAACGCTACTGCTGCGCCTCAGGACGACGAGGCGATTGACCGTCTATTGTATGACGTGGGCCGCGGCGCGCAAACACGCGCCGTTTGCCAATCGGCCGCGCCTTTGCTACCATAGTGGATTGCTTTACAAATTACGCGAGGTTTCCGCAGTCGCCGTCGGGTGGAAACGGGTCGCCCCGTAGAGACGGGTCGGCGACCCGTCTCTACAGTTCACCCGGGCAGGCGCTGCTTCAACTGAGGAGTCTGAGTCGATGAAAGTGTTGTTGAAAGAAGATGTGGACAATCTGGGCTACGCCGGCGAGGTGCATACCGTCGCCGATGGCTACGGCCGCAACTTCCTGCTGCCGAAGGGCCTGGCCGTGCGGGCCACGCCCGACGTGATGAAGCAGGCCGAAGCCTGGCGTCGCCGCGCCGAAGCCCGCCGCGCCGAGTTGCGCGCCGAGCATGACCTCCTGTCGGACAAGATCCGCGCCGTCACCCTGACCTTCACCGCGCGCGCCGGCGATTCCGGCAAGCTCTACGGCTCGATCACCACGGCCCAGATCGCCGACAAGCTCAACGAGAAGTTGGGCACGGAGATCGACCGCCGCAAAATTGGCGGCGAGCCGCTGCGCCAGCTGGGCGAGCACCACATCCCCGTGCGCCTGAGCGGCGATCACCATCCCGAATTTCTCGTCATCGTGCAGCCCGAGGGCGGCTTGCCCGCCGCGGCCCCGGCCCCGGTAGCCGTTGCCCAGCCGGCGGCCGAGGAACTGGTCGACGAGGCCGAGATGGAGGAGTACGAGGCCTAGTTGCATCTGTGGCGCGATTCGGGAGAATCGCGCCACGATCTTATGGACGAAATCGGTCATATCCTGCGCGAAGCCCGCGAGAACAAGGGCCTGACGCTTGAAGAAGCGCAGGCCCGCACGCGGATCAACGCCCGCTACCTGACCGCTCTGGAAAACGGCCAGTACAGCGCCCTGCCGACGCCCGTTCACGTGCGCGGCTTCCTGCGCAACTACGCCCGCTTCCTTGGCCTCGACCCGCAGCCGCTGCTGAGCCGCTACGCCGCCGGCCAGGGGCAGGACGCGCCCCCGCCTGTGCCCGAGGCGCGCGAGATCACGCCCGACAACCCGTTGGTCGAGCGCCAGGACCAGCCCTTCTTTGACCCCGTCAACATGGAGGTCAACGGCAAGAGCAACCCCGGCCTCGGCGGCGGTTCCGGTGGCATCCTGCAGATCGTGCTCATCGTCGCCCTGGTGGTCGCCCTGGCGCTGATTGCCAACCGCTTCATCCCCATCCTGTTCGGCCGCGGCGGGGGCGACAACGCTGTGCAGGAAGTCGGCGATGCCGTGCGCGACGCCGTCGCCCAGGTGACCGGGGCCACAGCCACGCCGACGGCCACACCACCGCCCGCCCCTACCGGCGAGTCAAGCATCGTCGTCGACGGCACCGAGCAGCCCATCATCAGCACCGGCCGCAACAACCCCGGCGCCGCGCCCAGCCCCTCGCCCACACGCCCGCCGCTGCCGGCCACGCTGGACGAAGTCCGCCTCAATCTTGACATCCTGGAGCGGACGTGGCTGGAGGTGACCATCGACGGCAGCGTCGTCTACAGCGGCATTGCCAAGACAGACGACACCTTCGACTGGACGGCGCAGCAGGAGGCCAAGATCGTCACCGGCAACGCCATCGGCGTCTACGTCACCATCAACGACATCGCCCTGGGCACGCTGGGCGGACGCGGCGAGCAGCACGAAGAAGTGTGGCGGACGACGCAGTAGACCCCATGAGCAAAGCCAAGCAGAAGAAGCAGTTCTACCTGCTCAGCCTCGGCTGTAGCAAGAACACCGTTGACTCCAACAGCATGGCCGACCTGTTGCTGCGGGCCGGCTTCGACGCGGCCGACGATCCCGACGACGCCGGCGTGTTGATCGTCAACACCTGCGGTTTCATCGAGAGCGCCCGGCAGGAGTCCATCGGCGCGCTGCGCGAATTGGCCGCGCTGAAGGGGCCGAACCAACTGCTCATCGCCGCCGGCTGCATGGCCCAGCGCTACGGCAACGAGGTCGTGGCCTGGGTGCCGGGCATCGACGGCGTCATCGGCACGCGCCGCTGGATGGACATCGTGCCCTTCGTGCGCGAATTGCGCCGCCGCAAGCACCCCCAGCCGCTCTATCACCTGCCCGACGAGGCCGCCACCGTCGGCCGCGACGAGCACGGCGTCCTGCGCGCCGCCGTCCAGGGAGCCAGCGCCTACCTCAAGATCGCCGACGGCTGCCGCCGCCCCTGCGCCTTTTGCGCCATCCCGCAAATCAAGGGCACCCACGTCAGCCGCCCGCCGGAAGCCATCGTCGCCGAGGCCGTTCGCCTCCAGGCCGCGGGCGTGCGCGAGTTGATCCTCATCGCCCAGGACACAACCGACTACGGCCACGACCTGGGCCTGAAGAATGGCCTGTCGGCTCTGCTGCGGCAGATCGCCACGGCCGCGCCCGACATTCCCTGGATTCGCCTGATGTATGCCTACCCCGGCTACGTCACCGACGAACTGATCGAGACGATGGCCACCACGCCGCAGATCGTCCCCTATCTGGACATCCCCTTGCAGCACGGCCACCGCGAGACGCTCAAGCGCATGCGCCGCCCGGCCAACATCGAGTGGGTTTACGGCACGCTGGAGAAGCTGCGCGCGGCCATGCCCGACATCGCCATCCGCACGACCTTCATCGTCGGCTATCCCGGCGAAACGGACGAGGAGTTCGAGGGGCTGAAGAGCTTCGTGCGCGACCTGCGCTTCGACCGCGTCGGCGCGTTCACCTACTCCTACGAGGCCTCCACGCCCTCGGCCACGGTCGCCCCACAAGTGGACGAAGCGGTCAAGACGGCAAGGCAGGCGGAACTGATGGAGTTACAGCAGGCTATCTCTCTGGCCCGCAACCAGGCCCAGGTCGGCCGCGTGCTGCCCGTCCTGGTCGAGGGGCACGGCGACGGTCTGAGCGTCGGCCGCACCTACCGCGACGCGCCGGAGATCGACGGCCTGGTGCTCGTCCCCGGCGAATTGCCCCTGGGCGAACTCGTACCCGTGCGCATCGACGGGGCCATGACCTATGACCTGACCGGCGTTCCGGCCGCGGCCAGCGGCCAACCACTGACGGCCGACAGCCTGGCCCCGACGTTCCAATTGCCGCTCGTCTCTTAAAACCGACCGCCGACCACTGACCGCCGACCACTGACCGCCGACCACTGACCACTGACCACTGACCGCCGACCACTGACCACTGTCCACTGACCACTGTCCACTGTCCACTGTCCACTGACCACTGTCCACTGTCCACTGTCCACTGACTTACTGCCCATGCGCGACCGTCTTGAGTGGCTCCTTCTCATCACCCTGACCGCGTTGCTGGGCAGCGGCTGGATTTACCTGTCGCGCGAGACAGGCACGGCCGGCCAGCCCATCGCCCTGACGACCGCACCCTACGTCGGCGCGCTGGCCCCCGACTTCACCCTCTCGACCGTCGCCGGCGAGAGCGTCACTCTGAGCGACTTCATGGCCAACGGCGGCACGCCGGTGGTGCTCAACTTCTGGGCGACGTGGTGCCCGCCCTGCCGCATAGAAATGCCCCACTTCGAGGCGGCTCACGACCTCTACGGGGCCGACGTGGCCAT
This sequence comes from Promineifilum sp., assembly GCA_019695075.1. Taxonomy (GTDB): domain Bacteria; phylum Chloroflexota; class Anaerolineae; order Promineifilales; family Promineifilaceae; genus Promineifilum. Next base: position 4,995 of record JAIBAS010000039.1, read on the forward strand.
CCTGGGCATCAATCAGGCCGAAGCGGCCGACGCCATCGCCGCCTACGCCGGCGAGCACGGCCTGAGCTATCCCCTGCTGGTCGATGGCGACATGACCGTCAACCACCTCTACGGCATCCTCAACCTGCCCACGACCATCTTCATCGACCGCAACGGCATTGTGCGCGAAGTCCTCGTCGGCACGCTCAGCCGCGCCGTCCTGGAGCAGCGCATTGAGGAGATGCTGGAGCAGGGCTGACCGCCGACCGCCGACGACAGACCGCCGACCGCCGACCGCCGACCGCTGACCGCCGACGACAGACCACAGACCGCTGACCACTGACCTACTGCTTACTGCTTACTGCTTACTGCTTACTGCTTACCGTCTCATGCTCCCCACCCTCAACCTCGGCCCCCTCGGCTTGCCCACCGGCCCGCTCGTCTACCTGATCGGCGCGTGGCTGGCCCTGTGGGCGGTGGATCGGGCGGCGCGGCGGGTCAGCGGCCGGCGTGTGGCCGCCGGCCAGCCGGCGTTGGACCCGGAGCGATACTACGCCCTGGCCCTGACGGCGCTGCTGGCCGGCTTCGTCGGCGCGCGGCTGACGTTCGTCCTGCTGCACTGGTCGTCCTACGACGACAACCTGCTGGGCGTCGTCTGGCCGCTGAACACCGGCTACAACGCGGTGGGCGGCGCGGTCATCGCCGCGGCGGCGGGCTTCTTCTACGGCCGCTGGCGTCGCCTGCCGCTGTGGCCGGCGCTGGACGCGCTGGCTCCCGGGCTGCTGGTCTTTCTCATCGCCGTCAGCCTGGCCGACTTTCTGGGCGGCGCGGGCTACGGCTCATTGACCAACATGCCCTGGGGCATCGACGTGTTCGGCGTACGGCGGCACGCGGTGCAACTCTATGAGGCGCTGGCGGGAGTGGCGGCGTTGGGAGCGTGGTGGGCGGCTACTTCGGCGCGCGTGCCCGTCGTCTCCGGCCGGCCGTTCCTCTGGGCGACGATCACCTATGCCGGCGGGCAGCTGCTGGTGGATGCCTATCGGGAGAACGCGGCGCTCATGGCCGGGGGGCTGCACGTGACGCAGGTGGGGGCGCTGGCCGTTCTCTTGACGGCAATAGCGCTGCTGGCATGGCCGGCAGGGCGGCGCGAAGGTCAGACAGCCGAGTAGACCCGCACCTCACGGTTGATCTGTTCAACGAACTCATCTTCGGCCACGTCCAGATCATAGTCCATCTGCAACCCGAGCCAGAACTGCGGCGACATGTTGAAGTAGCGCGCCAGACGCAACGCCGTATCCGAGGTAATGCGCCGCTTGCCCTGGACGATTTCGTTAATCCGTCACGCCGGCACGCGGATGTCCAGGGCCAGGCGGTTTTGGCTAAGGGACATGGGTTTGAGAAACTCGTGCAGGAGTATCTGGCCAGGGTGTATGGACGCTATTGAATCGGCTAAAGTCTGCATTGTATTTCCAAATGGCGTAAAATCTGATCAGGGTGGTAAGGTACTATGAGTATACAGCTAGATCGAATCACCACAGATGCCAATCGGCTGAATGGCCAGCCCTGCATCCGTGACCTGCGACTGACAGTACGGCGGGTGCTGGAGTTGCTGGCTCTCTATCCCGATCGAGCCGAGTTGCATCGCGAGTATCCCGAATTAGAAGACGAAGATATTCGCCAGGCGCTGGCCTATGCCGCGGCGAATCTAGAAGACAGCATTGTCGCCTTCACCTATGAAGCTGCTCCTTGACCAAGGGCTTCCGCGTTCGGCCGCTACCTTGCTTCGTTCTGCTGGCATTGACACTATTCACACAGGCGAGGCTGGTTTAGCTTCGGCTGATGACGCAACGATCATCCAAGTGGCCAGTCAAGAGGGACGCATCGTTGTGACACTCGATGCCGACTTCCATGCCCTGTTGGCGCTGTCCGGCGCAGACAAGCCATCCGTCGTGCGTATCCGCATTGAAGGCCTGCGCGCTGAACCTCTGGCTGCACTGCTCCTGGCATTGCTGGCAGAACGTAGCGCAGAACTAGAGCAAGGCGCACTTTTGACAGTGCAGCCAAAGCGCATACGAATCCACTATTTACCCGTCATTCCAAAGCGCACATTCAGGGCCTAATCCCACACAACATCTGCCGAATCTCCCCCAGATGATGCGCCGTATGCACGACGATGGCGAACGCCCCGCCAACGCGGCCGTCGTCGTCCCACGAATCGAAGCCCTCCATCGTCGCCCGGACGCGCGTGTAGCTCTCGCGTAGGCGCGCCTTCAGCCCCTCCCACTCCGCCGCCGTCACCGCGCCCACCTGCCAGCTGGACGCCCAGTCGGCATGCTCGGTGCGCGTGCCCAGCATGTACTCCTCCAGCACGTCGATGTAGAAGCGCACGTGGTTGACCTGCGCCGCCAGCGTGGCGCAGCGACCGCTCGTGGCCCGCGACGCCTCCTCGGCGGAGATGTCGGCCAGCGTCTCGAACAGCGACGTGCCCTTGTCCAGGAAGATACCGTGGACGCTCTCGAAGGCCTCGGTCAGCAGGCCAAACAGGGTGAAGGTCAGTCGTTCGACGGGGATTTGCTCAGTCATCGTCACCTCTCTCGTGGCTCGGTCGCCGCAGCCCTCAGGCCACGGTGATGTCGAACTCAATTTGGGCCAACAGCCCGTCCAGGATGCGGGCGGCCTCGTCGGTCGAAGTCGCGGCGACGAAGATCTCACCCAACGAGTCGGGCACGCCGCGGTCCGGGCCGGTCACGCGCTGGCCGGCGGTCACGTAGACCCTCTTGAGGATCACGTGCGGGCTGTCGATGTTGTCCAGAAAGTCGGCGCGCAGGATAACACCGGAGTGGGGACAAGACAAGTCCGAGGTGGCGATATGGGTCAGGGGGCGGGGCGCTTTGCCGGGGGCGATGGGCCGGCCCAAGCGGGTCAACAGATATTGACCGATCAGGTCGACGCCCCAGACCCAGCGGTGGAGCTTGGCGATGTAGGCTCCGCCGATGCGCGCGTTGACCTCGATCAGCCGCGGCCCGGCGCTGGTATATTTCAGTTCGACGTGGAACGATCCCTCGGTGAAGCCCAGCACGGCCAAGACCTCCGCGCCCAGGGCGATCAACTCCGCTTGCTTATCCTCCGGGAAGTCGGGCGGCAGCCGCGAGCCGACCTCGCGCATGTAGGGCTGGGGCAGGTCGCGGCCGATGCCGGCATAGGCCACTTGGCCTCGCGAGAGGAGATAGTCCACGTCGAACTCCTCGCCGTCGAGAAACTGCTCCAGGGTCATGTCGAAGCCCTTGGCCCAGATCAACTCCTCCTCATCGTTGCTGTGGACGTCGGCGGCCTTGAGATGTCCCTTGAGGGTATCGACCGTCTGGTGATAGCGGCGCGCCAGTTCGTCGTCGCCATCGACACGGTAGGTGGCGACGGAACTGGCCCCGGAGACGGGCTTGAGGACGGCCGGAAAGCCGACGTGGGCGGCTGCCGCGGCCAGCTCCTCGGCCGCCCGAATGCGAAAGAAGCGCGGCGAAGGGATGCCCGCCTCGATGCAGATCTCGCGCGTCAGCGTCTTGTCGCGGCAATGGGCCACGGCCAGGAAGGGGTGGCCGGTCAGCCCCAGCCCCCGCGCCAGCAGCGACGCCACCGGCCCGGCGAACTCCTCGAAGGTCGCCACGCCGTCGAAGCGCAGGCCGCTCTGGCGGACAGCCCGCAAGGCGCGGTCGGCCAGCGTGTCCGGCGGCTGCAAGTCAACCTCGATAAAAGCCTCGAACAGTCCGCCGACTTCCGCCTGTGTCCAGTGGCCGGGGCCGTCGAGGACGACCAGCCTGGCCCCCAGTTCGCGCGCCCGCTCGTACATGAAGCGCTTGCCGGGGTAGCTGCCCATGACGATGAGAAAACGCTTGTCGCGCAGCGCGGCCAAAGCTTCGTCGTCGGCCGGGGGCGCGGGGAGGCGGAACGACGGGGTCGCCTGGTTGGTCGTGGACATTTTGTCCCTCCTGCGTTTAACCGAACGAATTGATCGCCGCCTGCCGGTCGGTGAAGATGTCGAAGATCATCTCAAAGCCGGAGATGGTCAGCGTGCGGGCCACGGCCGGGTGGGGGTTGAGCAACTTGAGGCAGGGCGACTTGAAGCTGTCCTCGCTAAGCACGGCGACGCCGCTAGTGGCCGCTTGCTGGCGCAGCATCTCATCAATGGCATGCAGGGCGCGTAGGCCGGCGCTGCCCATAAAAGGCACGGCCGACAGATCAAGCAGCAAATAGCAGGTTCCCCGCCGGCACGACTCGGCCATCATCTCCTGTAACTGGACGTGGGTGGTCGCGTCAATCTCGCCCCGCACCTCCATAATGACCAGCCGCGCACCGACCGATTGGGTGTGGATAGTGAACTGATGCTGTGAGTCCATGCAATTAACCCCATCCTGCTCGTGTAGCCGCGACAAACAAGCCCGTAAATGTAACCATGCAAAATTATGCCATACATTTCTCTCTGCGCAAGTCCTAGATAGCCGCTTGACATTGACGCTGCGTCATGGTTTAGAATATGGTTGTTATGAGTAATACCTATAGCTACACGGTCAAACAACTGGCCGACCTGGCTAGTGTCACGCCGCGCACGCTGCGCCACTACGACACCATCGGGCTGCTGCGGCCGTCGTTCATCGGCGACAACGGCTATCGTCGCTACGATGAGGCCGCGGCGCTGCGCCTCCAACAGATCCGGTTCTATCGCGAACTCGATTTAGGGTTGGAAGAGATTGCCGCGCTGCTGGCCCAGCCGGACTTCGATGCCGAGGCGACGCTGCGGCAACACCGCGAGGCGCTACAGCAGCGCGTCGACCGGCTCCACCAGTTGATCGCCACGATTGACAAGACAATACTCCATTTGCGAGGTCAGACAGAAATGAGCACAGATGAATTGTTTGCGGGCTTCGATGAAGAAACCCAGGCTCGCTATGAGCAGGAGGCGGCCGAGATGTATGATCCTAAAATCGTAGCCGAATCGAGCCGGCGCTGGAAGAGCTACACGGCCGAAGACAGGACGCGCATCCAGCGCGAGGGCGGGCAGGTTTATCAGGACATGGTCGCTCTGCTCGGCCGCGACCCGGCCGACGCCGACGTGCAGGCCGTCGTTGCCCGATGGCACCAGAATCTGCGCGCCTTCTACGAGCCGACGCCCGACATCCTGCGCGGGCTGGGACACGCCTATGAGGAAGACCCGCGCTTCGCGACCTTCTTCGCCGGGCTGCATCCAGGCCTGCCGGCGTTCCTCAACCGGGCGATTGACACTTACGTTGCTTCCGGCGCGGCCGGGCGCTAATCAGCGGCGCGGCCCCACGCCGTATGCCGGTCAGGAAACCGAGTTTCTCTGAGAAACTCGGTTTCTCGCTTTAATATGCTATAGTTTGCGACACTTCAAGACACAGGGGCTAACAATGGACTCAATCATCACCAGCTTGCTGCCGTTCATCATTGGCAGCGCCGTCGTTCCCCTCCAGATCATCGTCGTCACGCTGTTGCTGACCAGCGCGCGGCGCGGCCCGCTCAAGGCCATTGCCTTTGTCCTGGGCATGACCCTGGCGCGGCTGGCCCAGGGGGTGCTGTTTGGCTTCGTGTTGACCGGCGGCAGCGGCGACCCGGCCGACGCCAATAGCCCCGGCATCGTCAAGGCCACGGCCCTGACGGTGTTGGGCCTCTTGCTGCTGATCACGGCTTACAAAAAGTGGGCCAAAGAGCCAGACCCCGACGCGCCGCCGCCCAAGTGGCTGACAATGCTCGACACCGTGACCCCGCTACGCGCCCTGTTTCTCGGCGCGGGCTTCGTCCTCATTGCCCCCAAGCTGTGGGTTTTCATCCTGAGCGCGATCACTGTCATCGAAGAAGCGCAATTGGGCCGTCCGGCGAGCACGCAGACATTTCTGCTGTTTATTCTGCTGGCGCAATCTCTGCTGCTCATCCCCATTCTGATCCGGCTGCTCATCCCCCGACGCGCCCAGAGCCTGCTCGCCGCCCTGGCCGACTGGATGAAGCGCTACAACGATCCCATTGTCATCGCCATTTCGCTCATCTTCGGCGCGCTCTTTCTCTATCAGGGCCTGAGCGCCTTTTTCTAGCGGCTCATCTCCGGCCCGGCCCATCAACCACGCGCCCCGGCATGGCCCCGGTGTGCTCACCGTCGCGCAACACGGGCACGCCATTGACCAGCACGTCGCGCACGCCGGTGGCGTACTGGTGCGGCTGGTCGAAGGTGGCGTGATCCTGGATGGTCGCCGGGTCGAAGACGACCACGTCGGCGTAGTGGCCGGGCCGCAGACGGCCGCGGCGGTCGAGCTTCAGGTTGTCGGCCGGCAGCGCCGAGAGCCGCCGCACCGCCTCCGCCAGCGGGATCAGCCCTTCCTCGCGGACGTACTTGCCCAGCAGCCGGGCAAAGCTGCCGTAGGCCCGCGGGTGCGGGTTGCTGCGCAGGAAGATGCCCTCCGGGGCCAGCGAAGCCGAGTCGGAGCAGAAGCTAACCCACGGTAGGCCGATCTCCCGGCGGACGTTCTCCTCCGACATGGTGAAGTAGACGCAGCCGACGCGGCTGTCGTCCTCGATGACCAGATCCATGGCCGTGTCGATGGGGTCGGCGCCGCGCAGAGCGGCGATCTCGGCCAGCGATTTGCCCGTCAGCGGCTTGAGGGCGTCGTTTGTGAAGCTGACGCACAACACCTTGGCGGCGTCGCCGGCCTCGTGGTAGCTGTTCTCCCAGTCGGCGCTGGGCAGAGCGATCTCCTGGCGCAGCCGGGCGCGCACGGCCGGGTCGCGCAGTCGCTCGACCCAGGCGCGGTGGCCGCCCTCTTGCACCCAACCGGGCATCATCGCGTCCAGCCCGGTGGAGGAGGCGTGGTAGGTGTACATGTCGGCCGTCACCGCCAGCCCGGCCGCCCGCGCCGCCTCGACACGGGCGATGGCCGCCGTCAGCTTGGGCCAGTTGCGCCGGCCGCTGGCCTTCAGGTGGTAGATCTCGCCGCGGATGCCTGCCGCGCCGACGATGGTCAGGAACTCGTCCAGCGCCTCCAGGAATGTCTCGCCCTCGCTGCGCAGGTGGGCAGCGAACAGGCCGTCGTACTCGGCCGCGACGCGGGACAGGGCGATCAGCTCGGCCGTGTCGGCGTAGCTGTCCGGGGCGTAGATAAGCGCCGCCGACAGGCCGACAGCGCCCTCGGCCATCGCCTGCCGCACCAGCGCTTCCATCCGCGCCAGCTCCTCGCCGGTCGGCCGCCGGTCGGCGAAGCCGAGCACATTGGCCCGCACCCCGCCCGCGCCGACGAACGAGGCTACGTTGCACGACACGCCACGCCGCGCGAGGTGTTCCAGGTACTCGCGCAACGTCGTCCATTCGATGTCGTAGCGGATGTCGCCCTGGCGCTCGACCATGTAGGTCTTTAGCACGTCGTTGAGCGGCCCCATCGACCAGCCCTCGCCCAGAATCTCCAGCGTGACGCCCTGGCGGATGTCGGATTGCGAGCGGCCGTCGTGGAGCAGCGAGGCGTTGGCCCAACACATGAGATTGATGAAGCCCGGCGCGACGGCCAGGCCCTCCGCGTCGATGGTCTGCCGGGCGGGGCCGGTCGCGGGGCCAATGGCGGTGATGGTATCGCCGTCGATGGCGATGTTGGCGGCGACGGGCGCGCCGCCGCTACCGTCGTAGATCGTGCCGTTGCGGATGAGAAGGTCGTGCATAGAAGTGGTCGGTCGTCGGTGGTCGGTGGTCAGGACGAGGGGAATTTAACGCAAAGACGCGAAGACGCAAGGACGCGGAAAGGTGTGGGCCTGGCGTTCCTGCGTCTTCGTGCCCTGGCGTTAAGGCTGATTGCTTGTGCGCCAGTAGATGCCGTTTTCGCGGGCCATGTAGCCACCGTCAACCAGATAGCGCCGCAGCGTGGCGTAGTCTTCGTTGAACTGCGCCAGCCACTGGTTGAACTCGCGCTCCGTCCAGCGCCGCTCCGGGTCGATCTGCTCGGCCAACCAGTGGATGACGACTTGCTTCTTCTTCTCCTGGGCAGGAATATCCACCAAGCGGCCGTTCTTGACCCACGTGCGCAGGATGCGCTCGTCCTCGCTCAATTCGCTCCTGGGCACCAGCGCGGCCAGGTTCGGCTGGGCGAAGATGTCCTTGCTGAGCGTCTCCAGCACCCGCGTGTTGAGCCGGTAGATTCGCAGGTTGCCCTCGGCCCGCGCCTCCACCAGGCCCAGTTCCTTCAATTCGGCCAGGTGGTGAGACACGGTCGGCTCCTTCAGGTTGAGCAACTGCGCCAACTCGCCCACGCTGCGCTCGCCGTTGGCCAGGTGGCCAATGAGCCGCAGCCGGCTCTCGTTGCTGAAGACCTGGAAGAATTGGAGCAGGCGGGTGAACTGCTCATCGGTCATCGCGTTGCGCTCTACGGTTGCCATTTCGATACGCTCCTAATTAGTTTGTCGTCTAATTAGAAGTGTATCGAAATAGGTACGTTTGTCAAGAGGCGACGCGCCAAGGGCAGGGTCATTGCCAAGTCGATAGGATCTCACGCCAAGGCGCGAAGGGGCAAAAGGCGCCAAGAAGAAACGGCTGATGATCGCGCTTCTTCTTGGCGTCCTTTGCTTACTTGGCGACTTTGCGTGAGCTTCTTCAGACCTGGCAATGCCCCGGCGTCAAGTGGCCGCCCGGCCCCGGCTAGGTCATAATTGGCAGCCATATGATGACCACCGACCAAGCGACACCCCACGAGCCGCCCATCCCCACCGCGGGCGACGCGGCCAAGCTGCTGACCAACCTGGCCGGGGCGCGCCCCGGCCCGCGGCGCGTCGTCGAGGAGCGCGAACTGTCGCCGGAGATCGCCCTGCTACGGCGCTTCCAGTCGCAGCGGCTGGCGCGGACGCACGGCGACTTGCTGGCCAGCCCACGCTACCGGCCGGCGGCCGAGTTCTTCCTGACCGACGTCTACGGCCCGCGCGACTTTGGCCAGCGCGACGCCGACATGCTGCGCTTCTACGCCGGCGTGCGCAAGGTCTTGCCGGAACGGGCCGTGGCCGTGCTGGGCGACGTGGTTGAACTGTCGGCCCTGACCAACGAACTGGATGAGCAGCTCATCCGGGCGATGATCAGCCATCTGAACGTCACCGACGCCATCACCCTGGCACAGTACGCCGAGGGCTATCGCCTGTGCGACAACTACGCCGAGCGCCGCCACCAGATCGCCCTCATTGAGCGCGTCGGCCGGGGCATCGACCGCATGGTCCACGTTCCGCTCATCGGCGTGTCGCTGCGGCTGGCCCACGCGCCGGCGGTGCTGGCCGGCTGGGGTGAGCTGCAAAGCTACCTGGAGCGCGGCTTCCTGGCCTTCAAGCACATGAAGGGCGCCGACGAGTTTTTGCAACGCATCATCGGCCGCGAACTGCACATCCTCGACGGCTTCTTCGCCCATGAACCCGACCTGGAGCGGCTGACGAGCGGGCTGCGGTATTGACCGCCGACCGCCGACCGCCGACCGCCGACTGACCACTGTCCACTGTCTACTGACCCACTCCCCATGCGCTTCCTCGTCACCGGCGGAGCCGGCTTCCTCGGCGCAACCCTGGCCAACCGGCTGGCGGCTGACGGCCATACCGTTCAGGCGCTCGACGACCTGAGCAACGGCGACGCCGCGCGCCTCAGCCAGGCCGTCGCCTTCACCCGCGGCGACGTGGACAACGTGCCCCTGCTGTGGTCGCTGCTGCAAGAGGTCGATTGCGTCTATCACCTGGCCGCGCGCGTCTCCGTGCCCCAATCACTCCTGTACCCGCGCGAGTACGCCCGCGTCAACGTCGGCGGCACGGTTGCGCTGATGGAGGCCATGCGCGATACCGGCGTCGGCCGCGTGGTCTTCACCTCGTCCGGCGCGGTCTATGGCCGGCAGCCGCGCCAACCGGTGCGCGAGGACGACCCACCCCACCCCGACAGCCCCTACGCCGTCAGCAAGTGGGCCGCCGAACAGTACGTCAGCACCATCGGCGAACTGTGGGGGTTGGAGACGGTCGCCCTGCGCATCTTCAACGCCTACGGCCCCGGTCAGGCCCTGCCGGTGTCCCACGCGCCGGTCGTGCCGCGCTTCTTGCAGGCGGCGCTGACCGGCGGTTCGCTGGTCGTCTATGGCGACGGCCGGCAGACACGCGACTACGTCTACGTCGATGACGTCGTCAATGCCCTCGTGGCCGCGGCGACGGCCACCGGGCTGAACCGGCAGGTGGTCAACATCGGCTCTGGCCGGGAGACGAGCGTCGCCGAACTGATCGCCCACGTAGAGCGGGCCACGGGACGGCGGGCCAACGTCATCACCCACGGCGAGAAAAGCGGCGGCGTGCCCCGGCTGGCGGCCGATATCGGGCGGGCGCGCACGCTGCTAAGTTTCCGGCCCAAAACGAGCCTGGCCGACGGCCTGCGGCTGACGCTGGCCCGCGATAGTCGTTTTGCTCGTTAGGCCCACAGCGAGATACGCACTTCGGACTCCGGGTCGGCCGCCGCCAGCCGTAGCCGGACAAACACCCACGGCGCGAAGTACGTCACCCACAGCAACAGCAGCAGATAGCGCAGGAAGCGCAGCGGCAGAGCCAGCCACTCCGGCTCGGCCGGGAAGATCACCCGCAGCCCGCCCCAAATGGCCAGCGCCACGGCGATACCCAGCACGTAGCGGGCCACGCGCTTCCACAGTGGCCCGTCGGCGCGGAAGCGCACGCGGCTGCTCTCCAGGATCATGCCCACGCCGAAGCCCAGCAAGCCGGCCAGCGAGGAGACGACATCCTCGTGGGCCGTGCGCTCGGCCACAGGCACAAACTCGGCCCAGGGCACGTCCAGGTTCGGCGCGCCGATGATCAGCAACACCAGCCCGTAGGCCGTCGCCAGGATGAGCGGGACGAGGAGCATCAGCAGCAAGCGCCGGCCGAGGATGCTGCGGCCAAAGCGCTCGGCGAAGACCCGCTGCCAGAAGAGAAAGCCGATCAGCACCAGCAGGCCCAGGACAATGCCGCCGATGACATCTTGCAGGAAGTGGACGCCCAGATAGATGCGGCTCAGCGATATCAGGAAGATGCCCGCAAAGGCCAACAGCCACACCCAGCCCCGCCGCAGCCAGGCCGCCACCAGCAGGTAGACGGCCGTGGCATTCTGTGCGTGGCCGCTGGGCAGACCGTAGCCGTCCACCTCCCGGCGCTGGACGTTGGCATCGAGCCAGAAAGGCCGCGGCTGGCGCAGCAGGTTCTTGGCCGTGTTGTTGACGGCCACGGAGAGCAGGAAGATGTAGCCCAGTTGCCGGCCCAGGCGCTTGTCAACGGCCCAGTAGACCGCCGGCAGCACGGTCAGATAGGTCAACTCCTCGCCCAGAGAGGTGAAGACGGCCATCACCCCCAGCAGTTGCGGGTAATGCGCCTGCAACCAGGCAGTCACCGCGAGACTCAGTCTGAAAAGTTCGTCCATTCCTCTTCCCGTGAGGTGTTGTTGGGCCGGGCAGCCAGATGGGCCGGTATTGTAGCCCACGGCGCGCCGGGCAACAACGACGGCCCGCGGTTGCCTGCCTGAGACTGCGGACTATACTTATCATATGCATTGGTAAAGCACTGTGGAGGTTTCATCCATGTCGTCAACAATCCTGGTCGTGGAAGACGAGGAGCGTATCCGTCAATTCCTGCAACGGGGCCTCGGTTTCGAGGGCTACCGCGTCGAAGCTGCGGCCGATGGCACAACTGCCCTGGAGATCGCTCGCGACAATCCGCCCGACCTGGTGCTCCTGGACCTGATGTTGCCTGGCATCGATGGCCTGGAGGTCTGCCGTCGCCTGCGCGCCGTCAGCGACGTGCCCATCCTGATGCTGACGGCTAAGGAGGCCATCGAGGATCGCGTCGCCGGGCTGGATGCCGGGGCCGATGACTATCTGGTCAAGCCGTTCGCCTTTGACGAACTGATGGCCCGCGTGCGCGCCCTGTTGCGGCGCGCCCAGCCCAACCTCCCCCAGGTCTATCGCTTCGCCGACCTGGAGCTGGACACGGGCACGCGCCAGGGGCGGCGCGGCGGCGTCACCTTCGACCTGACGGCCAAGGAGTATGAACTGCTGGAGCTGTTCATGCGCCACCCGCGCCAGGTGCTGACGCGCGACGTCATCTTCGACCGCGTCTGGAACTACGACTTCGGCGGCGAAAGCAACATCATCGAGGTCTACGTGCGCTACCTGCGCCAGAAGACCGAGCAGGGGGGCATGCAACGGCTGATTCACACCGTGCGGGGAATCGGTTACGTTCTTCGCGAGGAGTCATAGCCGCTCTTTGTCCATTCAGACCCGGCTGCTGCTTGTCTACGCGGCTATCTTCGGCATCGTCTACATCCTGTCGTCGCTGGTCGTCTACAGCCTGCCTCGCAACCAAATCCTGGCCCAGATCGACGGCGACCTCTACTCGCTGGCCTCGGAGGTGCTCAACAGCGAGACGGAGTTCAACGACGCCACCGGCATCATCGAGATCCCGCTGCCCGAAGACCTGGCCACGCTGGAGACCGCCTCGACCTTCATGATGCTCGTCAACCGCGACGGCGAGATCGTCGTTAGTTCCGGCAACCTGCGCGGCTTCAATACCCTGCTGGACCCCGACGGCCTGGGCCAGGAAGATGTCTACCGGCTCGTGCGCCACGAAGACACCCAACTGCGCGTCCTGACCGCGCCGTTATTTGACAACCAGGGCCAGCTGCTCGGCTACATCCAGGTCGCTCGCCTGCTGGACAACTTCGAGGTCTTCAGCCGGGTGCTCGCCCGCGCCCTGCTCATCAGCCTGGGCACGGCCGCGGCGTCGCTCGTCGTCGTGTTCATCATGTCTTCGCGGCTCTTTCGCCCGCTGGAGGACATCACCACCGTCGCCCGCCAGATCACCCGCGCCGACGACCTGAGCCGGCGCGTGCCCCACAGCAGCCGCACCGACGAGATCGGCGACCTGGCCCGCGCCTTCAACCAGACCCTCGAACGGCTGGAGCGCCTCTTCCGCAGCCAGCAGCGCTTTCTGGCCGACGTTTCCCACGAGTTGCGCACGCCCCTGACCAGCGTGCGCGGCAACCTCGACTTGATGCGCCGCTTCGGCCAATACGATGAGGAATCGATGGTCGTCATCCAGGACGAGATGGAGCGCATGAGCCGGCTGCTGGGCGACCTGCTGCTGCTGGCCCGCGCCGACACCGGCGGCCTGCCCCTGCGCCACGAGCCGGTCGAACTGGACAACACCCTTTTCGAGGTCTACCGCCAGATCAGCCGCATCGAAAAGCCGGTCACGGTCGAACTGACCGCCGTCGATCAGGCCATGATCCTGGGCGATGAGGATCGGCTGAAGCAACTCTTGCTCAACCTGGTCGATAATGCCATCAAGTACACTCAGCCGGGCGGCAGCGTGCGGCTAAGCCTGTCCAAGGACAAGAGCTGGGCGCAATTGGTCGTCAGCGACACGGGCATCGGCATCCCCGCCGAAGACCTGCCGCACATCTTCGAGCGCTTCTATCGCGTGGACAAGGCCCGCAGCCGGGCACAGGGCGGCTCCGGCCTGGGGTTGGCCATCGCCAAATGGGTCGTCCAGGCCCACGGCGGGGCGATCAAGGTCGATAGCGTCGTGGGCGAGGGGACAACGTTCACGGTGACGCTCCCCCTCTACCAGGTTCCGGCGCGGCCGGGGGCCAACGGCCAGGCGGCCGACGCGGAAATCAAAACGCGCCCGGGACTACGCGGGCGCGCGCTGCCGGGCACTTTGCGCCGCGGCCAACAGCCAAACGAGCAGGAATAATCCTCGCGCCGGCGTGGCCGGCGCGAGGCGATGTGTGCCTATGTCTACCGGCGACCGCGCCGGAGCAGGAAGAACAGCCCGGCGCCGATCAGCACGATGGGCCAGAAAAGCCCGTTCACCAGGCCGGCCTGGTTGAGCAGGAAGAATGCACCGACGAGGATCATGATGATGCCCACCGTCGCCGCCGGGCTGAGATGGGACTTCAGCGCCGACGGGTCGTCCCCAGGCTCATCCATCAGCCGGATGGCCGGCTGGCCGCGCGACGGCGTCGGCATGACAAGCCACAACACGACGTAGAGCACCAGCCCCACGCCACTGGCCAGGCCCAGGACAACAAACGCCAGCCGCACCAGCACCGGATCAACGTTCAAGTACTCCGCCAGGCCGCCGCAGACGCCGGCGATCATCCTGTCTGTTTCGCTACGCATTAGCCTTGCTTGCTGCATGGCTGCTACCTCCACAATCAATCTTTGCCCCCTATACGCCATCGCCGCGACCAAAGTTGCAGTCATGTCGCGGCCGGCCCAATGCGGCCCTCTCAGGCGGCCGACATGAGAGGCGGCTAACTGGGACAGATGACCTATGGAAAGAGCGGCCCATTTTGCTATACTGAGCGATTGTCATGAATCGCAATAATGCACCCGGCCTTGGGCAGTGGATCACCGTCTCGTTGCTGGTGGTGGTCTCCCTGTTCCTGCTATACAAGCTCTACCAATACGCCGGGACACGCACAACCTACCCCACGGGCCTCACCATCGGCGGCGTCGATGTCAGCCAGATGACGGAAGAAGAGGCCCGCGCCAAGCTGTCGGAGCAATACCTCGACGCGCCGGTCAATCTTCTCTACAACGAGGAATCGTTCGACCTGATGCCCGCCCAGGCGGAGTTCGTGCTCGACTTCGACACCATGTTCGCCCAGGCCGAGAAAGAGCGCACCGGGCAAGACTTCTGGTCCGGCTTCTGGGGCTACCTCTGGGGGCGGCCGTTCGAGGTCAATCCCGTGCCGCTGGCAGCCAGCCACAACCGCGAAGCGCTGCGCAACGTTCTGGAAGAGATTCGCACGGTCGTTGACCTGCCCGCCCAGCCGCCACAGCCCATCCCCGGCAGCATGGCCTTCCAACTGGGCACGTTCGGCACCGAGACAAACATCGAAGCCAGCTTTGCCGACATCGAAGCCGCCCTCTATCGCAACAGCGAGCGCGACGCTCGCCTGGTGGTCGAGCCGAAGGACCCGGAGCGGCCCAACATCAACCTGCTGGCCCGCTTGCTGGTCAACCGCTTGCAGGTCTATGAGCAGGACACCCAGGGCATGGCCGGCGTCTTCATCATGGACCTGACCACGGGCGATGAGATCAACATCAACAGCGGCGAGGCGATCTCCGCCCTCGACCTGATGAAAATCCCCATTGTGCTGGAGACCTACCGCACGCTCGACCAGTTGCCAACGCTGTCGCAGCGCCAGCTCATCTCGGCCACGCTGACGACCACGGCCGACAACACCAGCGCCAACGAACTGCTGACGCTCCTCAACCCGGACGGCGACCCCTACCAGGCCGCCGCCCAGGTGACGACGACCATGCAGCGGTTGGGGATGGTCAACACGTTCATCACCGCGCCCTATGACGCCGGCGCGCCCGCCGGCCAGCGCACGCCGGAGACCCCAGCCAACACCGTCGAAGCACTGCGGGCCAACCCCGGCGCGACGATGCAGACCACGGCCGAGGATATCGGCACGCTGCTGTCGATGATCTACTACTGCGCTACTGGCCAGGGGGGCGCGCTGCCGGCCGCCTTCCCCAACCAGGACTGGCAGCGCGAATGCCTGGAAATGCTCGACTACATGCAGAAGAACAACACCGACAATCTGCTTGAGGAGGGCGTCCCCAGCGAGGTACAGATCGCCCATCGCCAGGGCTGGATCGGCGATACCAACGTCGACGCCGGCATCGTCTTCAGTCCCGGCGGCGACTATGTCATCGTCGAGGTACTCTACAAGCCGGAGTGGTTGGAGTGGGAGCTTAGCTCACCGCTCATGGCCGACATTTCCCGCGCGGCCTATAGCTACTTCAACCTGGACGATAGGAACGTGACCGAGACGAGCGCGGCCAACAACTGACGCGGTTGCCCACCTATGCTTAAGATTGTTCGTCGCACGCTGCTGATCGCCCTGCTTGTCGTCGGGGGCGCTTTCCTGCTCTACCAGGGCTTTCTCTTCTGGCGGGCGCTGGATAAGCTGCCGCCGGGTACGACCGTTGCCGGGGTAGACGTGGCCGGCATGACCCTGGACGCCGCCCGCGAGGCGATCGACGAGCGGTATCTGTCGCCCATCGCCGTCTTTCGGGGCGACGAACGCGCCGCCGAGCTGCTGCCGGCCGAGGTGGGCTTCTCTATCGACATCGAGGCGATGCTGGTGGCCGCCCGCGCCGAGTGGGAAAAGCAGGAGATGTGGCGGCGCTATGCCGAGTTCGTCGTCGGCATGTCCCCCCGGCCGATCAACATCGGCATCATCGCCCGCCACGACGACGCCGCTCTGCGCCGCCAACTCGACACCATCGCCGACTTCGTCGATCGCCCGGCCCAGGGGCCGCAACTGCTGGTCGATACCGGCGTGATTCAGGCCGGCCAGCCCGGCGTCGTCACCGACCGCGAGGCGAGCATGCAACGGTTGCGCATGGCCCTCTATAGCCCCACAGCGCGCACGGCGATGCTGACCCTGATCGACGAGCCGGCCCCGGACTGGAACATCCAGGTGCTGCAAGACGCCATCGAGAACCAGCTGGCCTCGTTCGAGGGTTTCGGCAGCGTCTACGTCCTCGACTTGCAGACGGGCGAAGAGGTGCGCATCAACTCCGACGTGGCCGTGTCCGGCCTGAGCATCCTCAAGATCGCCATCTTCGTCGAGGCCTATCGCACGTTGGACCAGCCGCCCAATGACTACGAGCGGCAGTTGTTCATCGACACGGCCACAGCCTCCAGCAATCACGCTGCCAACCTGCTGCTCCACATCATTGCCGGCGAAGAGAACACCTACGCCGGGGCCGAGGCGCTGACCGAGGGGATGCACGAGATGGGCATGGTCAACAGCTTCATGGCCATCCCCTACGATGCCCAGGTGGTGCCCAGCCGGCCGAGCACCTACGCCACCCCGGCCAACGAACGCACCGACGTCAACACCAACCCCGACCCGACCATGCAGACCACGGCCGAGGACATCGGCTATCTCCTGGGTATGCTCTACTACTGTGCCAGGGGCGAGGGCGGGTTGCTGGCCATCTACCCCGGCGAGATCACCCAGGACGAGTGCCAGGCCATCGTCGACCTCATGGTCCAGAACGTCGAGGGCAACCTCATCCGCTATGGCGTGCCGGAGACGGCCGACGTGCGCGTGTCGCACAAGCACGGCTGGAGCTTCAACGAGCACGGCGACGCCGGCATTGTTTACTCGCCCGGCGGCGATTACGTCATCTACACCCTCCTGGCCCAGCCGGAGAACGACTGGCTGATGTCGGAGTACAGCTTCCCCATCCTGCGCGAGATTTCGCGCACGGCCTACAACTACTTCAACCCCGACGCGCCCTACGCGGGCCGGCCGGAGCACGAGCAGACCATCGACGCCGCCGCCCCTGACCCCACCGACGGGGCGTTGCCCGAAACCGTTGACGGGAATTAGCTTGCCGTTCCGGGCGGCGGGCCTACAATTGGCCGCATCTAGCCCGGAGGTTGCCCCAATGGATACCGCGCTGCACGACCGCTTTGAGGCGGCGACCAAAGCCGCCACCGCCCTGCCCAACCGCCCCGACAACGAGACGATGCTGCGGCTCTACGCCCTCTTTAAACAAGCCCGCGCCGGCGACGTGGCCGGCAACCGGCCGGGCATGTTCGACATGGTCGGCCGGGCCAAGTACGACGCCTGGGCCGCGCTGAAAGGTATGTCGCCGGAGACGGCGATGCAGGCGTATGTCGATCTGGTGGCCGCGCTCGGCGGGTGAGAAGA
>JAIBAS010000325.1 GCA_019695075.1 Promineifilum sp.
CGGTTGGTGCCGACGGGGATGTCGATCCGGGCGATGTTATCGCTTCCGCCGCCGCGCTAATCCCGGCGGGCACCCCTTTCGACAATCGGCTCTTGCCCGTGACAACACCAGCGATCGATGTGCGTCTGGAAGAAGGAAAGGTCTACTACGTCATATTTCGGTTCGGGAGCGCGGTCACGCCCTACCATCTAACCGGCAACTATGGAGACTACCCTGACGGCGAGAGCTACATGCGCCGCATCAGCACCAATAACGCGATGGCTTGGAGGCCTGTGGGCTCCACCGACCTCGACCTGCGGTTCAACGCCAGTCATCTGATCTACCGCGCGACGACAACGCTGGATTCGCCATTGACGCTAACCACGAACGGGGCGGCCGTCGTGCCCTTCGAGTTTGCCCAATCGTTCACCGACGTCGCCGACGGGATCTACGCCCCAATAGTGACCGTCGTCGGCACGGCAACCGGCGGCGGGGAGACATTTGATTATCACCAGCAAGTTTCGGCTGCAACCTCGTTTGTCCACATTGACGAGGCGCCGGTCGTGACTGGCTTCACACCTCCTTCAGGCGTGCCCGGGACGGTGATCACTATCACCGGAACCCAGATCGGTGAGGCAGTGTCGGTAAGCTTCAACGGGGCGAAGACTACACCGACCATCATCTCGGACACGACGATCACTGCGGTGGTTCCGGTGACGACGACGACCGGCCGTGTGTCGGTGACGACGCTGGGCGGCACGGCCACCAGCGAAGCTGACTTCACCATCCTGCCGACCATCACCGGCTTCACGCCAACGAGCGGCACGCGCCGCACCGAGGTGAAGATCACCGGTAGCGGCCTGGCCGGCGCGACGGCCGTCACGTTCAACGGCGAGCCGGCCGAGGGCTTCCGCACCTACGTCCCGACAGAGGTCCTGGCGCTGGTTCCCGACACAGCCACCACGGGCAAGATCACCGTTACGACGCCCGCCGGTGTGGCTACCAGTGCCGACGACTTCACCATCGATACCGCCATCAGTTTTCTCTCGCGCGATTACGGCCCGGTGGGCACCAGCGTCGGCCTGTTCGGCACAGCGCTGCACCAGGTAATAGCGGTGACGTTCAACGGAACGCCGGCCACCTTCAACGCAGTCTCGAGCGTGGAAATCAGGGCCATTGTGCCGCTCGGCGCAACGTCCGGCCCGGTCGCCGTGGCTGGTCCCGACGGCAGCGCGACCAGCCCGAAAGACTTCATCGTCACCCCGGCCATCACCAGCATCGCGCCCATCTTCGGCCAACCGGGCGACACCGTGGCCATCAGTGGCACGACGCTCGACGATGCCACGGCCGTAACGTTCAACGGTTTGGCTGCCGATTTTACCGTTGTCTCGGACGTGCGGGTCGACGCGGTCGTTCCACTCGGTGCTGCGTCGGGGAAACTGGCGGTATCGACCCCGCAGGGGACGGCGGTCAGTGTCATGGACTTCACGGTCGTTCCCGCGCCGGCCACCCTGACGGTGGTCAAGGAAACCACTGGTGGAGGGTCGGCGGATTTCTCCTTTACCATCGTCTCCGAAGGCCCGACGCGTGAGATCCGGCGGCAGGGAGCGATGGAGGGCAGTTTTGCCTCTCCGCAGTATCTGGCGATTGACGACGATGGAAACGTCTACATGACCCCCGTCTTTGGCTACGGCGTCTGGAAGTTCAACGCTTGTGGCGTGTATTTAATGCATTGGGGAACAGAGGGCAGCGGCAGCGGGCAGTTTAACTATCCCATGGGGCTCGCGGTCGACCGAGATGGCAACGTTTACGTGGCCGACACGTACCATAACCGCATCCAGAAGTTCGACCGCAACGGAGTATACCTGACGCAGTGGGGCGGACTCGGCCCGGGCAACGGACAGTTCACCAAGCCTAAAGACGTTGCCGTCGACGGCGAGGGCAATGTGTACGTGGCCGACACTGACAACTACCGCGTCCAGAAGTTCGACGCCAACGGGACGTACTTGGATCAGTGGGGCGGTTATGGGGGCGCCGACGGCATGTTCGCCAGACCAGAGGGCATCGCTGTCGATGTTGAAGGAAATGTCTACGTCTCCGACTTCTACAGGCGGACGATTCAGAAGTTCGACGGCGCGGGAAGTTTTCTCGGAAAGTGGGGGCAGCCGGGCAGCGGCCCCGGGCAGTTCGATGAACCAGTGGGCATTGCGATAGACACCGCCGGCAACGTCTACGTTGCCGACCGGAACAACCACCGCGTCCAGAAGTTTGACCGCAACGGCGTCTACCTCGCGCAGTGGGGGACGCTGGGTGCGGCACTGGGCCAGTTCAAAGACCCCTACGACGTGGCGGTGGACGGCACGGGCACCTTCTACGTGGCTGACAAGTTGAACAGCCGCATCCAGGTCTTCACTGACCTCGGGTTCGCCCTCGGTGGCAGCAGCTCGCAGACGTGGCGGCTTGACCCGGCCCGGTACGTCATCACGGAACGGGCTGCGCCAGGCTGGGGCGCGTCCAGTATTGAGTGTGATGGTGGCAGCCCGGTCACAAGTGACCGGGGCGTCAGCCTGACCCTTCCACCCGGCACCAATGTCCGGTGCACGTTTACCAGCGCGCCGTTAAAGCCACCGAGCATCAGCGGCTTCTCGCCCACGCTTGGCCCAACCGGAACGACGGTCACAATTACCGGGACGAATTTGGCTGGAGTGACGAGTGTGGCCTTCAACGGCGTTCCGGCGGCTCAAGTTACGTTCGTCTCCGACGGGGAGATTACGGCCGTCGTTCCTGCCGGGGCGACGACTGGCAAGCTGAGCGTGAGCAACGCCGACGGGGCGGCCACCAGCGAGGCAGACTTCGTCGTCACCCACCCGCCCGCGCCACCCTCTGAGCCGGAGCCGACTACGGGCACGGCCGGCGTGAAGGTCGACGCCCTCCTCGCCTGGTCGGCTAGCGATCCTGACGACGACGCGCTGACCTACGAAGTGCGCTTCGGCACGGCCGACCCGCCGCCGACGGTCGTGGCCGGCCAGAGCGCGAAGACCTACGACCCCCCCGGCGATCTGGCCTATCATACCACCTACTACTGGCAGATCGTCGCCCGCGACGAGTTCAACGAGCGGCCAGGGCAGGTGTGGTCGTTCACCACACTCAACCGGCCGCCGGCCGCCCCGGCCAACCCCAGCCCGGCCGACGCTGCGCCAGCCCAGGCGGTCACAACGGCGCTGGCCTGGAGCGGCAGTGAATCCGATGGCGACGCGCTGACCTACGAAGTCCGCTTCGGCGCGACAAACCCGCCGCCAACGGTCGTGGCGAGCCAGAGCGAGGCGGCCTACGATCCGCCCGGCGACCTGTCACCCCACACGATCTACTTCTGGCAAATCGTCGCTGACGACGGCCACGGTGGCGTGACATCTGGCCCAGTCTGGTCATTCACCACGTTGAACCGGCCACCGGTCGCGCCCTCCGGTACTAACCCAGACGATGCCGCGTCCGGTGTGGCCCTGGATACGACACTGGCCTGGACCGGCAGCGACCCAGACGAAGACCCGGTCACCTACGAAGTGCGCTTTGGCACGACCAATCCGCCGTCGCAGGTCGTGGCCAACCAGAGCGCGACGACCTACGACCCGCCCGGCGATCTGACCCACCATACCACCTACTACTGGCAGATCGTCGCCCGCGATGAACACGGCGGTGAGACGGCCGGACCGGTGTGGCGCTTCACCACGCTCAACCGCGCCCCGGCCGCGCCCGGCAGCCCTAGCCCGGCTGACGGCGCGACCGCCCAGGCTGCTACCACCGCGCTGAGCTGGAGCGGCAGCGACCCCGACGGCGACGCGCTGACCTACGAAGTCCGCTTCGGCACGGCCAACCCGCCGCCGACAGTGGTCGCCGGCCAGAGCGCGACGACCTATGACCCGCCCGGCAACCTGGCGGCGCACACGACCCTCTACTGGCAGATCGTCGCCAAGGACGCCGCCCACCCCAACGGCACGCCCGGCCCGGTCTGGCAGTTTACCACGGCCAACACCGCGCCCACCGCGCCCAGCAACCCCACCCCGGCCAACGGCGCGACCAACGTTGCGCTGGGGACACAGGTCTGTTGGACGGCTGCAACTGACCCAGATGGTGACGCGGTGACCTACGACGTGGCCTTCGGCACGAGTAACCCGCCGCCCGCAGCCGCAACCGGCCAGAGCACCACCTGCTACGACCCGCCTGGCGACCTGACAGCCGGCACGCCCTACTACTGGAAGGTGACGGCCAAGGATGCCTTCGGCGGCAGCGCGCCCGGCTCCGTCTGGTCGTTCACCACAGCCGGCGGCGGCGGCACGTTCCCCGACGTCTTTTACCTTAGTCCCAGCGCCAACGTCACCATCGGCGGCATCGCCGCCCAGGGGGCCGACGTGCTGCGCTACACCAAATCAATCAACAGTTGGGCGATGCTCTTCGACGGCTCCGACCACGGGTTGACCAAGAACGTCAGCGCCTTCACGTTCCTGGACGACGGCAGTCTGCTGTTCGTGCTGGCCGCCAACCAGACCGTCGCCGGGCTGGGCACGGCCACGCCCTATGACGTGGTCAAGTTCACGCCCAACACGCCAGGCGTCTTCCCGCTGGGCGCGGGCGCATACGACTGGTACTTCCGGGGGCGCGACCACTTCCTGACCACCTCCGGGGAGAAGATTGACGCCATTGACGTGGACGGCAACCGGCTGCTGCTGTCCACCGGCGGCGCGGCCAGCGTCGGCCTGGCGTCGGGCGGGACGCTGAAGGCGGCCGACGAGGACGTGTTCGTCTTCAACGTGGGCACGAACGCCTATGAGAGCGCCCTGCTGATCGACGGCTCGAAGATGCCGGGTATGGCCGTGGAGGACATCACTGGAATCTGGGACGACCCCCAGAGCAGCGACTACTACATCACCATCGTCGGCGCGTTCAACCTGGGTGGGGTCAAGGGCAACGACAAGAGTATCGTCAAGCTGACGCCCAACGGTGGGGCCAGCGTCTACACGCCGTCGCTAGTGAGCTGGCTGGCGTCCGGCGCGACACTGCCCACAGGCTTCAAGATCGACGGCCTCGAAATGGCCCGCTAGTACTCCCACCTGAAAGGGCCTGCCGGTCATCACCCCGCCCGGCAGGCCCTTTCGTTTGCCTCTTGCTGCTGAACCAGCAGCGGCCACCAGATGGCTCTCTAGAACGGCAACGGCCCCCCAGTCACATTCTCGTGCCACTCCGCCAGAAAGCGCATTGCCTCTTGAAACCGCCGCGCCGGCAGCATCTTGTAGCTGGCAATCCCAAACTTGCGGTAAAGCTCGCCGTAGATACCCCCGAACTCATTACGGCCGCTTTCCTTGCCCAGGGCCAGAGCTACAGCTTTCACCGCCTGGCTAATCTGGCTGGCCTGCTCCTCGGTCACTGTCTGGCCCGGGGTTAGCTTGTGCTCGAGCGTGGTCACGCGCTTGGTCAGGTCGCCGTAGACCTGCGCCGCCCGCTCCAGCCTCGACTCGGTCGTTGTCAGCCGGCGCTCGAACTCGATCTGCTCCTCGGCCATCTGCATGATCGCCCGGCCCATCTCGCGCACCTGGAGCAGTGTGGCCGTCGTCGGCGAGACGTCGCTGGCCGTAGGCTCCTTGACGAACGCTCGGGCCAACACGCGGTAGCACTCCTTCTGATAACGGATGAGGCGCTCGCGGATTTCTGGCTTGACACGCGACGCGCTGACCCCAAACAGCCAACCGTTGAGCAGGTCTAGTGGCAAGCAGAGCATCTCGCGCCGGCCACCGGCTTCTGTGGCAGTAACTGCCACAGAACGAGCTGCCTCTGACAGAACCGCATCGCCGACAATGCGTTTGCGCTGGGCTGACCAGTCCACTCCCAGATAATCGCACAGTGGCCGGACAGGTACGAAGACTTGCTCCTCGTCACCAACTCCAACCAGCACGGCAGTCAACTCGTCATCATAGAAAATGACGGTGCGCTCTTCTAGAGGTACCAACGCCTTGTCGTCGCTCATTACATCATTCCCGGTTACCGTTCGTGTTTCCCGAACAGTTGCCCAAACGTCGCCATAATGGCAACAGACCAACCAAGTCTCCTGAGTTCTTCGCTTCTGTGGCAGTTACGGCCACAGTAACTGTTCGCATTTCACGATCAGTTGAAAGTTGTCTGCACACCCTGAATTATACGTTGCATGCGGCATGTCGCTACCGGCAGCGTTGTTACCTACCACCAACCGGCTACCGCCCCCAGGTCCCGGTTAGCCCGGCAGCCGGCCGCATCTGTCCGCCAAAGGAGTGTTCGCAATGAACACTCCTTGGTCGGGCTACAGGGCAATGCGGTGCGACGCGCCACAGGTGACGCACGTCACAACGTCCTCAGTCATACTCCCGTGCCATGGCAGTTCAGGGTGCTCACACTGGCATCCGGCAGTGCGCAAGCGCAGCTTGGTCTCGCGTGGCCATGCGCGATCACACTTCCGGCACATCGGGCGCCAGTCATCCTCCGCAACTACCTCTCCCGCGCCGATGGGCTTGCCACATAGCGTTGCTTCACCTCGCCAGTTGACGCGGTGATTCTGGTAACTTCGGCGAACATGGAAGACGCATCCAGGGATAACTTTAGTATCGGTCATGGGCGTATCTGGTAGGTGCGAGAAGCCACAGACTGTGGGCTCCCCCCACCCTCTCCTGTAGGGCATGGTCACTGTACAGCATCGACGACCGGGCTCCAGTCGGCCGTAAGTCGCCGCATGTCAGGCGGTGTATAGACCGCACCACTATAGGTCTCAACGCTGAGAAGCGGGTCAATGGCGTGAACCTGGCCGACGATAGCTTCAAGCAGTTGGGCATGCCGCTGCTGCTGCTCAGCGAGCTGGCCGGTGGTATCGGCATCCTCGTCGGGAAAAGGGCGACCGTTTAGAGTCTGCCGGGGCTTGCCCTGGACA
>JAIBAS010000100.1 GCA_019695075.1 Promineifilum sp.
CACGCTGACGGCGCTGGTCGCCATCAGCGTGGGCCGGGCCGCGGAAGCAGGCCCGCTGCTTGAGCAGGCGTTGTCTCTCGCCCGCCAGGTTGGCGGCGCGGCGCTGGCGCGGGTTCTCGTCCACGCGGCTAACCACCATTGGCAGCAGGGCAACCTGGACACGGCCGAGGCGCAGGCCGAGGAAGCCCTCCGCCTGAGCCATGACCTGGGCGACATGTCCCTGCAAGGCAGCGCGACCCGCGCCCTGGGCGTCATCGCCGGCCTGCGGGGCGACTTCGACACCTCGATCCGTCATTTCGAGGCCGGCATTGCCCTGGCGCGCCAGATCGGCGACCGGGCGCAGGAGTCCAAGGGGCTGGCCAATCTGGGGGCGACCAGGCACTACGCCGGCGACTATCCCGGGGCCGTGGCCGACTATCGGGCCTCGTTTGAAGTCGACCAGGAGCTGGGAATGACCGAGTCGATGGCCTTTACCGCCCACAACCTGGCCGACGTCTACAACGCGTTGGGCCAGTTGGACGAGAGCCGGCGCTTTGCCGTGGAGTGCATCCGCCTGGCGCGGCCGGTGGGCGCGACGCCGCTACAACTGGCGGCGCTGGTGCCCCTGGCCGAGGTGCTGCTGAAGGAGGGCCAGACCGGCCGGGCGCTGGCGCTGCTGGGCCTGGCCCGCAGCCACCCCAGCACGCCCAATCAGAAGCAGATCGGCATCCGGGAAGCGCTGGCCACGGTGACGCTCGACCCGGCCGAAGTGGAAACGGCGCTGGCCGCCGGCGCGGCGCTGGATTTCGATACGGTGGTGGGGGAGATATTGGCCGGGAAGTGGTAGCGCGGCTGTCAGCGCCCGGCTCGCTCCCGCCGCCGCAGCCAGACCAGGGCAAGGAACAAGAACAGCAGCAGATAGACCAACCCCGACGCCACGAAGGTGATGAAGGCCACGCCGAGAGCGCCCAAACTGCAATCGGTGTTGCTCCACTGCCAGACGCGGCCGTCGCCATCGAGAGCGAACACCGAGTGGATGTGGCAATCGGCCCCGCGCGCCAGGTAGTGGATGCAACCGGTAAGGCCGGCGGGCGGGCGCGTCGTCCACGCCAGAGCCGGTAGAGAGCGGGGACAGGCCGCGGCGTTACCGGCCGGCAAAGAGCCGCCAATCATCCAGGCGTCCTCGCCGAACGGCAGAGTGGCGTAGTCGCCGGAGGCCAACCGGACAACGGGAACGGCAACTTCGTTGGGCACGCTTAGGTTCAGGCTGGTCACGGCCGCCGGCGGGTCGGGCAGGCGTTGCCAGCGGACAAAGTAGCCGGCGCTGTCAACGCGGGTGATGAAGATTGCGGTGATACCGCCGGCCAGGACGCTGAGGAACAGACAGGTCAACAGGAGCGCCAAGCGGCGCGTCCATTTGAATGGGTAGGGCGAAGGGGCGTGGGGAGAGGGGGAGTCAGACGCTAACTCTGGGTCGTCGTTCATCTGTGGATTTTGGCGGCCGTGTTGAAGTCAATGACCCGGATGAGTTGGTGGCCCATTCCTTGTCGGTTGTTAGTTGGATGCCATCCCGTTGAATCTCTCGCCATAGGGTGCTGTGCTGCTCAACATGTTTTTGCCAAGCTGCTGTAGCAAGAATGTGCGTGTTAATCAGTACGTCATACTCAAGCGAATAGTCGGCCGCTATTTCTCGAATCCGCCAACGTGCCTGGGGAGTAAGATGCTCGATCACGACCAGCACGTCAATGTCCGAGTAGGCGGCCGAATCGCCCCTCGCTTTTGAGCCAAACAGCCAGGCTGCGTGAACTTGAAAATCAAACCCAACATGCAGGGCATCTACAAATGCCCTTAGCCCCTCCTTCTCATTCGTATCGAGCCACTGGCCTAACTCGGTCATCTGATTACACCCGTGTCCCGCAGATGATGCTCAATTCGATCAACAAACTCAGCCGCGTGGGTCAGGTTACGCGCGGCCGTCTCGTAATCTAACGGCTCTAGTTCATAATCCGCCATGTGACGTTCATCCAGCGCTTCACCAAAGAAGCGGCTCATCGAAACTTCGATAATGCCCGGTTTCACAAAATGCTCGCGAAAGGCCGCAATGACTCCAGAATGCTTGCTGCGTTCAAGGCCTTTTGTAGCTAACAAAGCATTGGCGGCATAGAACATGGCATAGTAAGCTCGGTTCACAGTGGCAATGAAGTCCTCGCGACGCATCACAAACTGTCCTGTTTCGACCGCCTGGTGGGCACGGGCCATGTAAAGAGCGATGCGTTCGCGCGTCCCTTCATCAAGCTCCATAGAAGGTATTATACCACGAGGGTTGACCTTGATACCCAAACTCTTCCGCCACCCCAGGGCTTTTCATTAGTCGTCCGTCGCGCACAGACCTGACAGGTGGGCGGCCAGCGGTTCTCTGACAACAAAGAGGCTTGAGGCCGCCCACCCGTTCTCACTCACCGGCACCGGGCGCCACTCGCGCCTGTTCCCAGCCCTGCGCCCGTTCGGCCAATTCCGCGCCGTCGCCCTCATTCCAGTAGTAGAGCGTCGCCGGATCAAAATCGGCGTCGTTTGGCCAGACCAGGGTGTGTACTTCCGGGTCAACGCGCACCTGATTGAATAGTTCCAAGTCTCGCAGTGGGCCGTAGTAATGCCCATACAGAACCGGCTCGAAGTCAATCGTCTGGGCCGTACCATCGTCGAACGTCACCCGCAGGGTATAAGGCGCTACATTCTGAAAATCCGCAACCCGGACGAGTAGGTGCTTCATAGAGTCTCCTTTCTAGCCGCGATGAAGCGGTGGGATGCGGTCAGGCATTTTCCTGCCTCACTCGGTCTCTATTGCTAATCCGCGCCAATCAGGGTATCGTAACGGCGTCATTACAAGCACGCAAGCCACCTATGGACGAATCAGTTCCATGCAGAGGCCGGGTGGGTGGCGGCGAATACGAATTGCGCTGAGTTCTGGGCCGGACACCGCAACGGGTGGGCGGCGCCGGGCTTTTTTTTGCGCAGACGCTCCGATGAGGAGACAAGCCGGCCATGTCATAGCGGCGATTGGGACCGCGTAGGGAGATGGCTATGACAGATTCGTTCCGCGTCGAACTCCGCGACGTCTGCAAGCAATTCGGCGACACGCTCGCCGTCGATACGCTTAGCCTACAAATCCGCGACGGCGAGTTCTTCTCGCTCATCGGCCCCAGCGGCTGCGGCAAGACAACCACGCTGCGCATGATTGCCGGCTTCGAGCAGCCGACGGACGGGGCCATCTTCATCAGCGGCCAGCACGTCGAGGGCATCCCCGCCCACCGCCGGCCGGTCAACACCGTCTTCCAGAACTACGCCCTCTTCCCGCACATGAACGTCGCCCAGAACGTCGCCTTTGGGCTGGAGATGAGCAAAGTGCCCGCGGCCGAGATCAAGCGCCGCGTGGCCGAGGCGCTGGGATTGGTGCGGCTACCGCAGATGGCCGAGCGCAAACCGAAGCAGCTTTCCGGCGGCCAGCAGCAGCGCGTGGCGTTAGCGCGGGCGCTGGTCAACCGGCCGCAGGTGCTGCTGCTCGACGAGCCATTGGGGGCGCTCGACCTGAAGCTGCGCAAAGCGATGCAGTCGGAGCTAAAGCAGATCCAGACCGAGGTCGGCATCACCTTCATCTACGTCACCCACGACCAGGAAGAGGCCATGGCCATGTCCGATCGCATCGGCATCATGCACGAGGGCGTGCTCCAGCAGGTCGGCTCGCCGCATGAGGTCTATGAGAAGCCAAACAACCGCTTCGTGGCCGACTTCATCGGCGAGACCAACTTCCTGCCCGCCACCGTCGTCCGGCTGGAGACGGAGGAGGAGCATCCTGTGGTGGCCCTGCAGGGCGACGTGCGCGTGCTGGCCGCCGACGAGGGCCACGACCTGCGCCTCGGCCAGGCGGTGACGCTGACGCTGCGGCCGGAGCGCATCAACCTCTACCCGCAGGGCAAGGTCGATGTGCTGAAGGCCGAGAGCGGCCTGGAGGCGGAGGAACTGGAGCGCATCCTGGGGGCCAAGTTGCCCGGCGCGGTGGACATGAAGGAGTTCCTGCTGGCCGAGCCGGAGAACGTCGTCCTCGACGGCCTGCTGGAAGAGGCGTTCTACATCGGCACGGACACGCGCTTCCGCGTGACGCTGGAAGGCGGCGCATCACTCGTCGTCCGGCAACAGAACTACGGCTCGCGCTACGACCTGCCCTTCGACGTGGGCAGCCACGTCTATGTGCAGTGGGCGGCCGAAAACGCGCAGATTCTGATTGACTAGGAGACGTATGGACAGAAAGCGACACCACCCCGGCGGCGGCCGATTCCACAATAGCAGGAGGAGCCGATGGCTGTCACGACTGACACCGGGCTAAGCCCGCGACCTTCCGCCGCGCCGATGACCCGCGGCCGCGACCCCTTCCACCAGGTCGCGGCCATCTTGCTCCTCACCCAGACCGCGCTCTGGGCCTTCCTCCTCTTTCGCTGGGCCACCTTCAGCCGTTTCAACTGGAATGCCTATCCCGCCGAGTTAACGCTGGCGCAGTGGCCGCCGCTGCTCGTCTACGGGCTGTATGGGCTGCTGGCCGTCTGGACCGCAGTGGCCGCCGCTGGGCTGCTACGCGAGGCGCGCTGGGGGCGGGCGGCCGGCCTGGCCTATGCCATCACGACACTGGCCGGGGCGCTGCTCTATTACCTCGTCGGCCGGGAGTTCGTCGGCGCGGTCGTGGTCGTCGCCGCCGCGGGCCTGCTGCTGTGCCTGCTGACGCGCCGCGCGGCCTGGTCGCTGGCCTATCCGGCCGCCTTCTGGCTGCTGGTCTTCTTCCTCATCCCCCTGGCCATCGTCTTCTTCGTCAGCCTGGGCGAGCGCACGCGGCTGGGCACGGTCACGTACCCGCCGCTGAGTCTCGGCTCGCTGGGGGCGCTCTTCGACGACTACGCTCGCGTCTTCAGCCGCGTCGGCGGCGACTTCATTTACCTGCGCATCTTCGGCCGCTCGGCCTGGCTGGCGCTGCTGAACACGGCCCTGTGCCTGCTCTTCGGCTTCCCGCTGGCCTACTGGATCGCCCGCCAGCCGGCCAACCGCCGCAATATGTGGATCTTCCTGGTCATGATCCCCTTCTGGACCAACTTCCTGGTGCGCACCTACGCCTGGATGCTCATCCTGCGCGATTCGGGGCTGATCAACAGCGCCTGGACGGGCAGCTTCCACGACGCGGCCACAGTCATCGCCGGGCGCGCGCCCGCGCTGGGCTGGCTGGCCGACATCACCGCCCGGCCGCTGCCGCTGCTCTACAACACCGGCGCGGTGCTGGTGGGCCTGTTCTACGGCTACCTGCCCTTCATGGTCTTGCCGCTCTATAGCAACCTGGAGAAAACCAACTGGTCACTGCTGGAGGCGGCCGCCGACCTGGGGGCCAACGGCTACCAGCGCTTCACGCGCGTGCTGCTGCCGCTCAGCCTGCCGGGCATCATCGCCGGGTCGATCATCGTCTTCATCCCCTCGCTGGGGGCCTACGTCACGCCCGACCTGATGGGCGGGGCCAAGGTGTCGCTGCTGGGCAACCTGTTGCAGCAGCAATTCATGACCGTGCGCGACTGGCCGTTCGGCTCGGCGCTGAGCTTTATCATGATGGCCGTGATGCTGGCGGCGACGCTGGTTTACTTCCGCGCGTCGGCCGAGGCGGAGCGCCGCCAGGAGAAGTCATGACCGCGACGACCCCAGCCGCATCCACGACGCCCAGCACCGACGGGCGCACGCAGGCTCTGACCGCGCCACGCCCCGCCCGCCGCGACGTCCACCGCGGCTTCCACAGCAATGCCCTGACGCTGCTGGCCGCGGCCATCTTCCTCTTCCTCTATCTGCCCATCCTCATCCTGGTCATCTACTCCTTCAACGCCAACTCCGTCGTCGGGGTGTGGACGGGCATCAGCACGCGCTGGTATGCCGAACTGCTGCATGACCGGGCGCTGATCGACTCCTTTCGCGTCAGCCTGTGGGTGGCCTTCTGGTCAACGCTCATCAGCACCGTGCTGGGCACGCTGGGGGCGATGGCGCTGGAGCGCTTCCGCTTCCGCGGCAAGCTGACCTTCGACGCGACGATGTACCTGCCGATCATCATCCCCGACATCGTCATGGCCCTCTCGACGCTGCTGTTCTTCGTCCTAGTGGCCGTGCCCCTCAGCCGCTACACCATCCTGGTGGCCCACGTGGCCTTCAACATCTCGTTCGTGGCCGTGGTGGTGCGCGGCCGGCTGGCGGAGATGGATCGCGGCCTGGAGGAGGCCGCCGCCGACCTGGGGGCCAACGCCTGGACGACCTTCCGCCGCGTGACGCTGCCGCTGCTGATGCCGGCCGTCGTCTCGGCGGCGCTGCTGGCTTTCACGCTGTCGCTCGACGACTTCGTGATCACCTTCTTCGTGGCCGGCCCCGGCTCAACGACGCTGCCGGTGCGGGTCTATTCGATGATCAAGTTCGGCGTCACGCCGGAGGTCAACGCTATCTCGACGCTGATGCTGTTGGGTTCGACGGCGCTGGTGGTGTTGTCGTTGTGGTTGGAGAGGAAGTAGGGATAGGGATTAGGGATTAGGGATTAGGGGCTAGGGAAGAGCGCTTCGGCCCTGGAAGCTGGAAGAGTGCCAGGCACTGATGGGCGCGGCCGGTGCGTCGCACTTTCTTGAGTGCGTCGCACCTTCTTGGCAGCGGAGTCCGCAGCCTCAGATGCGGGCCGGCCGCCAGGAAGCGCATCTGAGGATGCGCACTCCGTAAGGAATGTAGCGCGGGATGGTATCCCGCGTGTCTGAAGACGCGGGATACTAGGACATTAACAAATTAATCTCCATATTGGTTCAGTTCGTCGCGCGAGAGTAGGCCGATGAAGAACAGCAAGTAGTGCGAACCGGAACGGAAGCGGTCGAGCCAACGGGTAACAGCCTGGCG
>JAIBAS010000051.1 GCA_019695075.1 Promineifilum sp.
CGGCGAGCGCAGCCGGCTGGGCTTCCTCGGCCGCCGGGGCGGGCGCGGGTGGCTCCGGCGTGCCCTCCGGCTCGCTCTGGGCCGGCGTCTCGCCACCTTCGCGCTCGGCCAGGAACTCCTGATACGTCGCCGTGAAGGCCAGCAGCTCACCCTCTTCGATGGACCAGATGTGCTGCGCCAACCGGTCAACCAGATAGCGGTCGTGGGAGATGAGGAGGATGGTGCCGTTGAACGCCTCCAGCACTTCCTGAAGGACTTCCTGCGAGGGGATGTCGAGATGGTTGGTCGGCTCGTCGAGCAACAGGAAGTTGGCTCCCTCCAGCGCCAGCAGCGCCAGAGCCAGCCGGCCGCGCTCGCCGCCGCTCAACTCGCGCACGCGCTTGAACACGTCGTCGCCGCGGAAGAGGTAGTGGGCCAGATAGCCGCGCGCCTCGGTCTCGTTCAGCCGGCTGCGCGCCCAGATTTCGTCGATGACCCGCCGCTCGGGCACAAGCTGGTCGTGGGCCTGGGCGAAGTAGCCGATCTGCACGCCGTCGCCGCAGGCCACTTCGCCGGCCAGCGGCGCGATGTTGCCCAGGATAGTGCGCAGGAAGGTGCTCTTGCCGCTGCCGTTCGGCCCCAGCAGCGCCGCCCGGCCGCCGCGCTCCAGCTTCAGCCGGTGGACGCCGAACAGCGGCCGGCCCGGATAGCCGATGATCGCGTCCTTGACCCGCAGGACGACGCGGCTGCTGCGCTCGGTCGTCTCCAGGTGGATGTTCAGCCGTGGCGGGCGCGCGCCGGGCGGACGGAGAGCGCGTATGCGCTCCAACGCCTCGTTGATAGTCAGCGTGCGCACGCGCGCGCCGACCTCGATCCAGCCGCGGTTGCCGCGGCGCATCTCGGCCATCGCCGCCAGGCCGATCTGGTCGATGAGGGCCAGGTCGCGCGTCAGTTGCCGCAGACGCCCCTTGGCGATGTCGGTCTGGCCGCCGGCAATGTGGCGCTGGATGAAGTCGGCCTCGGCCGCCAGCCGCTCCTTCTCCTCCTCGTACAGCCGCTGCGCCCGCTCCCAGGCGTCCTGGCGCTGGCGGACGTAGGCGTCGTAGTTGCCGCGGTAGGCGTGCAGCTTGGCCGGCCCGCCGCTCTCCGGGGCCAGTTCCCAAACGCGATTGACGACGCGATTGAGGAAGTAGCGGTCGTGGCTGACCAGGATGAGCGCCCCTTCCCAGCGGCGCAGCGTGCCCTCCAGCCACTCGATGGCGGCGATGTCGAGGTGGTTGGTTGGCTCGTCCATGATCAGCAGCGCCGGTTGTTCGAGCAACAGGCGGCCGAGCAGCACGCGCGTCTTCTGCCCGCCGCTCAGGTGCAACAGCGGTGTGTCCCACTCCGCCGGTGGGAAGCCTAGCCCTTGCAGCACGCGCTTGATGTCATTGTGGTACTGGTAGCCGCCGGCGGCCTCGAAGGCGGCCTGCGCCTCGCCGTAGGTCTCCAGCAGTTCGGGCGAGTAGGCTTCGGTCAGCGCCGCCTCCAGCGCGGCCATTTCCGCCTCGCGGCGGTGCAGTTCGGCGAAGACGGTCAGCATTTCGCCGTAGACGGTGTTCTCGCGGCCGGCGAAGGTCAGCGCCGCCTCCTGGCGCAGATAGCCCAACGTCAGCCCGTCGGCCCGCTCCACCGTGCCGCCGCTCGGCTCCAGCAGCCCGGCCAGCGCCAGCAGCAGCGTCGTCTTGCCCACGCCGTTCGGCCCCACCAGGGCGACGCGGTCGCGCGCCTCGACGGCGACGGAGACCTCGTCGAACAGATCGTCGGCCCCGTAGGCGTGGTGAAGAGCGGTCGCGCTCAGGATGGGCATGGCGGCCATTCTAGCTGGGGAAGCGCGCGGGGGCCAGTTCTAGGGGCTAGGTGTTAGGGGCTAGGGGCTAGAGAAGAACGTTCTTCCCTAGCCCCTAATCCCTAGTCCCCATCCCCTCTTCAGGCTATACTGTCCCTGTTCCGTCTTTCACAAAGCCCACAGGAGGCAAGTCATGTCTGAACAACCGGAACGCAACCTTGGTCTCGACCTGGCGCGGGCAACGGAGGCGGCCGCCCTGGCTGCCGCGCGCTGGGTCGGCCGTGGGCAGAAGAACGAGGGCGACGGCGCGGCCGTCAACGCCCTGCGCCTGCTCCTCGGCACAGTGCGCATGGACGGCATCGTCGTCATCGGCGAGGGCGAGAAGGACGAAGCGCCGATGCTTTTCAACGGCGAGCGCGTCGGCAATGGCCACGGCCCGGCCGTCGACGTCGCCGTCGATCCCGTAGAGGGCACGAACCTGCTGGCCAAAGGGCGGCCGAACTCCATCGCCGTCGTCGCCGTCGCCCCGCGCGGGACGATGTTCAACCCCGGCCCGGCTTTCTACATGGACAAGCTCATCGTCGGGCCGGAGGCGGCCGGCAAGGTCGATCTCGAAGCGCCCGTGGCCGAGACGCTGGCCATCATCGCCCGGGCCAAGGGACTGCGCATCGATGAGGTCACCGTCGTCATCCTCGACCGGCCGCGCAACCAGGCTCGCATCCAAGCCATCCGCGACGTGGGCGCGCGCATCCGGCTGATCACCGACGGCGACGTGGCCCCCTCGCTCATGGCCGCGCTGCCGGGCACGGGCATCGACGCCGTCATGGGCATCGGCGGCACGCCGGAGGGGGTCATCACCGCCTGTGCCATGCACGGGCTGGGCGGCGAAATTCAGGGCTGCCTCGCGCCGCAATCCGACGCCGAGCGGGCGCGCATCGAGGCCGCCGGCATCGCCATTGGCCGCAAGCTGACCCTGGCCGAATTGGCCGCCGGCGACGACCACTTCTTCGCCGCCACGGGCATCACCCAGGGCGACTTCCTGCGCGGCGTCCGCTACACCGCCACCGGCGCGATCACCCACTCGCTCGTCACGCGCTCGCGCTCCGGCACGTGGCGCACCATCGAAGCCCATCACCGCTGGGACAAGTTGAACGGCATCAGCGCGGTGGAGTATTAGCCATGCGCCCCATTCACCTGGCTCCGTCTATTCTCTCGGCCGACTTCGCCCGCCTGGCTGCCCACGTGGAAGAGGCGCTCGACGCCGGGGCCGACTTCATCCACGTTGACGTGATGGACGGCCACTTCGTGCCCAACATCACCATCGGCCCGCTTATCGTCGAGGCCGTCCGGCCGGTGGCCGACCGGCGCGGGGCGGTCGTTGACGTCCACCTGATGATCGAGCGGCCGGAGCGCTATCTGGCCGACTTCGCCCGCGCCGGGGCCGACATCCTGACCGTCCACGTGGAGACCTGCCCCCACCTGCACCGGACGGTGCAGGCCATCCGCGAGTTGGGCGTGCGGCCGGGCGTGACGCTCAACCCGGCCACCTCGCTGACGACGCTGGACGAAATCCTGCCCTACGTCGATCTCGTCCTGATCATGTCGGTCAACCCCGGCTTCGGCGGCCAGTCGTACATCCCCACCAGCACGGCCAAGATCGCCCGGCTACGGGCCATGCTGGACGCCATCGGCTCGACGGCCGAGTTGGAGGTGGACGGCGGCATCAAGCCCGGCAACGCCGCCGAGGTCGTCGCCGCCGGGGCAACGGTATTGGTGGCCGGCAGCGCGATCTTCGGCGGCGCACTGAGCGTGGCGGAGAATGTCGCCGCGTTTCAGGCCGCCCTGACCTAGCCGGCTGCCTCTCAGTGCCTGGCACTTTCTTGAGTGCCTGGCACTTTCTCCTGCCCTTCCCCAGGAAGGTGCGTCGCACTTCAGAAAGTGCGACGCACCGGCCAACTCGCCGTTTGGCGATATAGCACACATGTGCTATTCTTGCCCAATGAAGGCCCGCTTCCACTCCGCAAGGCGTGCCGCCGCAGGCTCCCCCCGCGCCAGAATCAACTGGAACACCGTCCTCCTGGAGCAAATCCACCTGGCCGGGCTGCCGGAGCCGATCCGCGAGTACGTCTTCCACGCCAACCGCAACTGGCGCTTCGACTTCTGCTGGCGGGGCGACGGCCTGCTGGTGGCCTGCGAGATCGAGGGCGGCATCTGGATGCAGACCGACACCGGCCGCAGCAAGGGCCACGCCCACCCCGAACGCTTCGAGCAGGATTGCGAGAAGTACAACGAGGCCGCCCTCTACGGCTGGACGCTCCTCCGCGTCACGCCGGACATGATCCGCGACGGCCGGGCCATCGACTGGCTCGACCGCGCCCTGCGGACGTAAGAAGCTAACGCCAGGACGCCAGGAAGAAGTCTTCCGGCGTCCTGGGCGTACCTCGCGTTAAGTCTCTTACCTGTCCACGGCGACATCGGCGATGAACAGCGTGCCGCTCGTCGTCTGGTCGAACACCAGGGCTACTTCGGCCACGTCATTCAGGTCGATCCCGGCGAAGGATGCCAGCGGGACGCGCACGGTGGTCGGTTGAACGATGGCGTCCAGCAGGCCGGGCGTGAAGGTCTCATCCGCGGTGAATTCACCGCTGACGTACTGGAGCGCCGGTTCGTCGGGGCCAACGACGACGCTGGCTGTCGCTCCGTGGCCGTCGGTCAGCCGCACGCTGAAGCTCTGCGCGGTGTCGGCGGGGTTTAGCTCCGACAGCGGATCGAGCGCGGCGCGCAGCGTCAGCGTCGTGTAGCTGCCCATCTCGCCTTGTCCGGTCGGCATCTCGAAGCGCACTTCGGCCAGGCCGCTCCAACTGATGATCGCCATCACCGGGTTGGCCGGGTTGACGAAGTTCGGCCGGCGACAGGCGGCCAGCTCCGCTTCAACAGTGTAGCCCGGCGGACAGAAGAACAGCGTCGCGCCCTCGGCCACCGTCGCCCCGCCCCGCAGGTGGGTCGTCAGTTCTATCTCGTCGCCGGGGGCGAACAGCCGCAACTGGTCGGCCGAGGCCGGCAGGCTATTGATGCGCGCCGCACGGCCGAAAAGCTCGGCCGGGGCCGGCTGGGCGAGATCGAGGCCCAACCGGGCTTTGGCCGCCGTCGCCTCGTCCTGCGCGCCGAACAGGGCCGTCAGGAAGTCGGCGGCGTAGTCCACGAGGAACTGCCGCTGCTCCTCAGGCGCGAGCGGCGATTGGCAGCCGGACCGGCCGGTATGGGCGATCATATCCCCACCCAGAATGGTATTGAACCCGTTGTGATTGGCCCCCTCCAGCAGCACCGTCGTCGCCCAGGTGTGGTCAGTCTGAAAGCGCACGGCCTCGTAGAAGACCTGGCCGTCCTGGCCGATGACGTCGCCGTCGCAGGCGGACAGAATGACGGCCAGCGGCACATCGGCGCCGGTGCTGCCCTGCAGAATGTGCGCCGGGGCAACAAGCAACAGCCCGGCCACCGGGCCATAGCCGTGCTCGGCCGCGCCTTCGGCCGTGCCCAGCCCGTACTGGCGCGTCAAGTAGTTGGCCATCTCGCCGCCGCGCGAGTGGCCGATGAGCGTCAGCCGGCCCACGTCGGCCACACCGCTCAACGCGACGCCGAAGGCGTTCTCGCCGCCCGTGGCGGCGTCCTTAAGCGCGTTCAGGTGCAAGTCCAGCAGTTGCGCCAGCCGCTCGCCGGAGACAGGCTCGCCGAAGCCGAAGGTGTTCTCGGCATTGATGTTGGGGGCCAGGGCCACGTAGCCGCGCGCGGCCAATTCGCTGACCAGGTAGGCGAAGCCGGAGTAATTGGCCTGCTCGTCGGCCGGGTCGCACGGCCAGCGGTCAACGCCCATCTCATCCACCGGGCAGCCGGGGTGTGTGCCGTGGAGGATGACCACAACCGGGTACGGCCCTTCGCCCGCCGGCGCGGCGATGACGCCGTTGAGACGGACGGGCATGTTGCGAAAACGGCTGTCTTCGGGGAAGTTGGCCTGCACGACGGTCGCGTCGCCCAGGTCGTAGGTTACGGCCAGCGGCAGTTCCGCCGCCGGTTCGGTCGTCGGCTCGGCCGGTTCGACCGGGGCGGTGGTCGTGGGCACAACCGCGGCGGTTGGGGGCACAACCTCAGCCGTCTCTTCGGAGATGGCGCAGCCGGCGGTCAGCGTCACGAATAACGCGCATAGAACCAGCGCGAGCATTTTCAACGTTCGCATGTCATTCTCCTCTGGGGGGCAGCAGGGCCGTGGGCCGGTGTCGTCTGCGAGGCTTGCCCCGCCGCCGCGTAGTATAGCAAATGGACGTGGACAACCATTATAATGGGCCAATGTCTAAGGAAATCGATGCGGTTGTGCTGATCTCCGCCGCGGCCGAGTGGCGGCCCGTCCGCGCCGCCTTCGCCGGCGCGCCGGGCGAGGCAACGCCCTTTGGCGAAGCGATCCCCGTGGAGTTTCCCGCCGCCGGGCGGGCGCGCTCGGTCGTCCTCTTCCACGGCGGTTGGGGCAAGATCGACGCCGCGGCCTCGACGCAATATGCCATCGACCGCTGGCGGCCGAAGCTGCTGCTCAATCTGGGCACGTGCGGCGGCTTTGCCGGCGACGTGGCCGCGGGCACGCTGCTGCTGGCCGACTTCACCCTGGTCTACGACATCGTGGAGCAGATGGGCGACCCGGACGAGGCCCTGGCCTACTACGCCAAAGAGATCGACCTGTCCTGGCTGCGCGGGCCGCTGCCGCTGCCCGTCCAGCGCGAGCTACTGGTCTCGGCCGACCGCGACATTGTCAGCGCGGAGATCGCCGGCCTGCGCGAGCGCTTCGGGGCCATCGCCGCCGACTGGGAGAGCGGAGCCATCGCCCACGTGGCCGCCCGCAACGGCGTGCGCTGCCTCATTCTGCGCGGCGTCACCGACCTGGTCAGCGCCGACGCGGGCGAGGCCTATGGCCGGCCGGAGCTATTCGCCGCGCGCACCGAGACGGTGATGGGCCGGTTGCTGGCGACGCTGCCGGAGTGGTTGGCGGCGGCACTGCCCGACGACAGTGGCGCGATTCTCCCGAATCGCGGGCCGCGGCTGCACAAGAACGCGATTCGGGAGAATCGCGCCAC
>JAIBAS010000534.1 GCA_019695075.1 Promineifilum sp.
GACCTCTGAAGGGCCGCGCGAGGCCGAACTGGTCTACGCCGACGACCGCGCCGCCTACTGGGTGGAAACCGGCCTGGCGCTGGATCGGGCGGCGCTGGCCGGCGCGGCCGAGTGGCTGCGCCAGGACGCCGGCCCGCTGCTCAGCGCCCTCTTTGGCGAGGCCGCCCGGCCGGGCATCGACGGCGATCCCCGCGTCCACATCCTCCACATCCTCGGTTCGCCCAACGCCGACGAACTGGGCTACTTCCTCGAAGAGAATGAGTACCCGCGCTGGCTCGAAGAGGGTTCCAACGAAAGGGAGATGGTCTACCTGAACATGTCCCGCCTGACAGAAGGGACGCCTCTCTATGAGGGCACGCTGGCCCACGAGATGCAGCACCTCATTCAGTGGAGCCTGGACGCCAACGAGGACGCCTGGCTCAACGAGGGTCTATCGCAGGTGGCCGAGACGCTGGTCGGGCTAGATACGGTTGACGCCACCTATTACCGCGAACAGCCCTATATCCGCCTCGATAGCTGGTCGGACGCCGCGCCGGACGTGGACGCCCACTATGCCGGCAGCTACCTCTACGTTCTCTACCTGTGGGAGCAGGCCGGCGACGCGGCCCTGTCGGAGCTGGCCCGCCAGCCGGCCAATGGGCTGGCCGCCGTGCGCCTTGTGCTGGCCGGCCACCGGCCCGAGTTGAGTTGGGAGGAGTTCACCGGCGACTGGGCCGCGGCCGTCGCCCTGAACGACCGCTCGGCCGGCCCGCGCTACGGCTTCAGCCACGCTGTCGATCTTGGCCCGGCTTTCCTGGCCAATCGCGTCCGCCAACTGCCCTTCGAGGCCACGACCGCGCTAAAGCAGATGGCCGTGGACATCATCGACCTCGACTTCAGCGGCCCGGCGACGCTGTCTTTTGCCGGCGACGCGACGGCGGCGCTCGTCGATGGGCCGCCGCCGGCGGGCGAGGCTTTCTGGTTTGCGCCGCCGGGCAACAGCAGCCGGGCGCAGTTGACGGCCGAGGTTGACTTGACCACCACCGCCGCGCCAACGCTCGATTTCGCTGTCTGGCACGAACTGGAACCCATCTATGACTTCGCCTATCTGTCGGCCTCAACCGACGGCGGGCAGACGTGGACGGCGCTCGCGCCGGGGCAGCCGGTCTATGGCCCCTATGGCCCGGCCTGGGGCGGGCCGAGCGCCGGCTGGCGGCAGGAGTCCGTGCCGCTGGACGACTTCGCCGGCGGGACGGTGCTATTGCGCTTCGACGTGATGACCGATTTCGAGGGGTTGGGGCGCGGCTTCGCCGTCAGCGGGCCGGTTGTCAGCGGCGCGGCGGTTCAGCCCGTGTGGCGGGCCGACG
The DNA here is from genome assembly GCA_019695075.1 of Promineifilum sp. GTDB lineage: Bacteria > Chloroflexota > Anaerolineae > Promineifilales > Promineifilaceae > Promineifilum. The sequence continues at coordinate 1,347 of JAIBAS010000534.1, forward strand.
GCTTCGTGGAAACGGGGGCGGTGTTGCCGCAGCGCTGGGAGCTACGCCTGATCCGGGAAGGAACGCCGCCGGAGGTGATCCGGCTGACGCCCGACGCGACAGGCCGGGGGCAGTGGACGATTGATCTGGGGCCAGACAGCGGCGCGCTGGTGGTCATGCCCGTGACGCCGCTGGTGGCGTCGCCGGCCGATTACTGGCTGCGCGTCGACCGTTAGGGGCGCGTCTCGGCGCGGTACTGAGCCTCCAGCTCGCGCCGCTTCTCGTCGCGGGCGTGGCGCGCTTCCGTCAGCGTCAATTGCCAGCGATCTTCGGCCTCCTGAATGAGTTCCGCGCCCGACCCCGGCGTCAGCAACAGCGCTGTCACCGCGCCAACCAGCGCCCCGCAGACCGCTCCCGCCAGAAAGCCCATTACTTTGCCCATGCCGTTTGCTCCTTGTCGATGAATTGTGCGCCATTATAGCGCGTGGAGGGAAGCCGTGGCCAATACGCTCACGCAAAGTCGCCAAGTAGGCAAAGGATGCAAAGAAGAAGCTCTGTCATCCGCAATTCTTCTTTGCGCCTTCTGCCCCTTGGCGGCTTTGCGTTTGAATGGCTCTACGTATGACATTATGTCAAGTTTTGTCACATATAAATCACGTCGTACAATTAGGATGTTCGGCTACAGTATCTAAAGAGAGGGGACAACTCCAGCAACAAGGAGAGATCATGAAACTGCTGCTCACTTCCGCCGGCATCAAGAACACCAGTATTCACAACACCCTGGTTGACATGCTGGGCAAGCCGATTGACGAGTGCAACGCCCTCTGCATCCCCACCGCAATCTATGCCATCCCCAATGGTCCAGTCCTGGCGTGGAATTTCATCAGCGGACAGGAACCCAGGTGCCCTATGTGCGAATTGGGTTGGAAGTCCCTGGGAGTGCTGGAACTCACCGCGTTGCCAAGCATCAAAAAGGAATACTGGCTGCCCATGGTCCAGGAGGCTGATGTTTTGCTGGTGAATGGCGGCGATCCGGTGTATCTGAATTACTGGATGCGGCAGTCGGGGCTGGCCGACCTCTTGCCGTCGCTGCGCGCGGTCTACGTGGGACTGAGTGCCGGGAGCATGGTGATGGCTCCCAATATCGGCGAGGATTTCATCAACTGGACCCAGTCCGCTGATGGCGATCAAGGACTGGGAATTGTCGATTTCGCGATATTTCCGCACCTCGATCACGAAGACTTGCCGACCAATACGATGGCCGACGCCGAACAATGGGCCGCCAACATGCCTGCGCCGGGGTATGCAATTGACGATGAGACGGCCATCAAAGTGATCGACGGAGCGATTGAAGTTGTCTCCGAAGGTCACTGGAAACTGTTTACGCCCTAATTGAGGAACATGTCCGAGTACATTGAGATCGACGCCGAGGTGGGCGATGACGGGCTGATCGTCTTCGAGACGAACCTGCCGCTGGCGGCCGAGGGGCAGGCGGAGCGCTATGACTCGCCGGCGGCGCTGGACGAAGGCTCGCCCGTGGCCCAGGCGCTGTCGGTCGTGCCCGGCATCGCCGCCCTGACGATCAGCGGCGGCCGGATGATCCTGACCGCCGCTGCTGACGCCGATTGGCACGCCGTTATCGCCGAGGTGACCGCCGCACTAAAAGAATTCTTCCTCTAACCGGCCTTGTCTTTGGTCTTGATGGCCAGTTGCAGCTCGTCCAGCTGCCGCGGCAAGACCTCCGAGGGCGCGTCGGCCATCAGGTCGGTTGCCTGCGCCGTCTTGGGGAAGGCCATCACCTCGCGGATGTTCGGCTCGCCGGCCATCAGGGCCACCAGCCGGTCGATGCCGGGGGCGATGCCGCCGTGGGGCGGCGCGCCGAACTCGAACGCCTCCAGCAGGTGGCCGAACTGCGCCCGCGCCTGCGCCATCGAGAAGCCGATCAGCGACATGATCTTGGCCTGCAACTCCTGGTCGTGGATTCGGATGCTGCCGCCGGCGACCTCGTAACCGTTGCAGACCAGATCATATTGCTGGCTGCGGACGGCCGCCGGGTCGCTATCGAGCAGGGGGATGTGCTCCGGCTTGGGCGCGGTGAACATGTGGTGGCTGGGGGCGAAGTGGCCCTCCTCCAGTTCTTCCTCGAACAGCGGGAAGTCGATGACCCAGGCGAAGGCCAGTTGCTTCTGGTCGGTGTAGCCCAACCGGCGGGCCAGTTCCGTGCGCAGCGTGCTCAGCGCGTTGTGGACGATGGCCTTGCTGTCGCTGGCGATGAGGATCAGGTCGCCCGGCTTGGCCTCCAGCCGTTCGGTGATGGCGATGAGCTGGTCAACGGTGAAGAACTTGGCGATGGGGCCGCGAATCTCGCCGCCGTCGGGCTGAATGGCCAGCCAGGCCAGCGCTTTGGCCCCCTGGCCGCGGGCAAGCGCCTCCAACTCGTCAAGTTGCTTGCGGCTATAGGTGGCGCAGCCGGGCGCGCAAATGGCCTTGACGCGCTTGCCCGCGGCGACGTTCTCGGCGAAGACGCGGAAGGCGCTGCTGCCGGCGATGTCGCCAATATCGACAAGCTCCATGCCATAGCGCAGGTCGGGCCGGTCGGTGCCGAAGCGCTCAGTCGCCTCGGCATAGCTAAGGCGGGGGAACTGGCTGTGGGCCAAAGGCACGAGGCTGACCGCCTGCACCATGCCGACCATCAGCGCCTCGATCAGGTCGAGAACGTCGTCGCGCTCGACGAAGCTCATCTCCATGTCCAGCTGGGTGAATTCCGGCTGGCGGTCGGCGCGCAGGTCTTCGTCGCGGAAGCAGCGGGCGATCTGGAAGTAGCGTTCGTAGCCGGCGACCATCAATAGCTGCTTGAGCTGCTGCGGGCTTTGGGGCAGGGCGTAGAACTTGCCGGGGTGGACGCGGCTGGGTACAAGGTAGTCGCGCGCGCCCTCCGGCGTGCTCTTGAAGAGGATGGGCGTTTCCACCTCGATGAAGCCGCGGCTGCCCAGGAAGTCGCGGATGAACTTGATGGCGTTGTGGCGCAGCATGAGGTTGCGCTGCATCCGCTCGCGGCGCAGGTCGAGGTAGCGGTAGCGCAGGCGTGTCGTCTCCTCGACGGGGTCGTCGCGGTCGATGGGGAATGGCGCGGTCTTGGCCGGGTTCAGGACGACGACGCGGTCGGCCAGCACTTCGATGTCACCCGTGGGCATCTGGCTGTTTTCCTGGCCGGCGGGGCGGGCGCTGACCTGGCCGCTGATCTGCACGACGTACTCGCTACGCACGCTCTCGGCCGCGGCGAAGGCCTCGCGCGAGCGGCCGGCGTCGATGACCACCTGTGTCTTGCCCGCGCGGTCGCGCAGGTCGATGAAGATCACGCCGCCCATGTCGCGCCGGCGATTGACCCAGCCCGCCAGGGTGACGGTCTGGCCGATGTATTCGCGGCGAAGTTCGCCGCAACTGTGCGTCTTCAGCATACTGTCCTTCCTCAGATGAGCGCAAAGGCTGTGATGATGTCGCCCCTCGATCCACAATCCGGCGCGAGGCAATGGCCGATTCTAGCATAGCCCGCGCCGGGACACAACGCCGGCCGCACCTCGGCATTAAAATAGAAATGGTTCATAAAAATTGACTTTCCGCGCCGGGGCTGCTAGAATCCGCGCGTATCATCAACGGCATGACAGGGCCGATTGTGGCGAGGACTTGAAGAGACATGGATGTACAACACCTAGAGAATGTCCAGACGGAGACTGTTTACCTGACCGAGTCGGCCGCGGCGACGGTTCGCAACCTGCTGGTCCAGAAGAACGTGCCCGACTATGGCCTGCGCGTCTTTGTGGCCGGCGGCGGCTGCTCCGGCATGCAGTATGGCATGGCCCTGGAGGCCGAGGCCCGCGACTATGACCACGTCATCGAGCATGACGGCGTGAAGATCTTTATCGACCCGACCAGCATGATGTACCTCGACCAGGCGACCATCGACTACGTCGATAGCATTATGGGCGGCGGCTTCAAGATCGAGAACCCCAACGCCGTGACTTCCTGTGGCTGTGGTTCGTCGTTCAAGGCCAAGAACGGCGGCGGCTACGAGGGCGCGGCCGGCGGCGGTTGCGGCTGCGGCCACTAAGCGCTGCGCGGTTATGACTTGTTTAAGGGTGTCGCCCATTGTGGCCGACACCCTTTTTGTTTTCCACCGGCGGCGAAGGGAGGCTTGTCATGGGCATACGCTACTTTACGGTTGAGGAGGCCAACGCGCTCTTGCCGGAACTGGAGCCGCTGGTCGGCCGCGTGCTGGCCCTGCGGGCGCGCGCCAGCCATGACAGCCGGGCGATGGGGCCGCTGCTGGGCGACCTGAACAGCGACCTCGGCGGCCCGCTGGCGACGCGGCTGGCGACTGAGTTTGCCGAGATCGAAGACCTCATCGCCCGCATCCAGGCCTACGGCTGCGTGCTCAAGAGCCTGGAGGCGGGGCTACTCGACTTTCTCGCCGAGCGCGACGGCCGCGACGTGCTTCTCTGCTGGCGCTATGGCGAGCCGGCCATCCAGTACTACCACGAAGTGCATGCCGGCTTTCAGGGGCGGCGGCCCATTTAGCCGGCGTGCGCGCGGACGAAGGCCACGGCCTCATCACGGCCAACCACTTCGCCGGCGGCCTGCGCCTCTTCTAACTCGGCCAGCAGCCGGCCCAGTTCCTTCCCCGGTTCAATGGCCAGCAGGGCCATGATTTCCTGCCCATTCAGCAGCCGCGCCGGCCGCACGGTCCCCGTGTAGTCGGTGAAGTAGGCGTCCAGCAGCGTCTTGGCCACAACGAGCAGCGCCGCCCAACTCTCCTCCGGGCCGGGGCCGTCGTAGGTGGCCAGGTGGTCGGCCAGCGACAGCAGGACGACATCGACCCCGGCCGCGTGCAGGGTGCGGTAGTAGCGATAGGCCGACCGGCGCGACGGCGGCCGGCTTTCCGTGGCCAGATAGAGCGGGCGCATGTGCCCGGCGACGATAGCCCGCACGCGGCGCACGGCCTCGCCGCTGAACTTGAGCCGGTTCAGCAGTTTCGCGGCTATTTCCGCGCCGGTTTCGTCGTGGCCGATAAAGCGAATGCGCCCCGTCGCGTCGATAGTTTGCGTCGCCGGTTTGCCGCTGTCGTGGAGCAGCGCCCCCCAACGCAGGAGTTGCCCGGCGGGAATGCCGCCATCGACCGTCGCGCTGAGATGCGCCTGCAATGCATCGCCGCGTGGATGCAACAGCGCCGTCACGGCCGCGCCCCAGGGCGCGCCGGCCGTCGCGTCGGCCGGTGGTTCCGCCAGGCAGGCTTCCACGGCCACCAGATAGCGCAGGACGCTGAGCGTGTGGGGCAACACGGTCTCGTGGTGGGGCGGCGACTGTTCGATGCCGGCCAGCACGGCGATCTCCGGCAGCGTAGGGCCTAGCAAGCCCCAGTCATCCAGTAGGGCGACGGCACGCTCCGGCGCGGGCGTGGCCAGCAGCCGGGTCAGCTCATCGCGGATACGCTCCGGCGAGACGCGCCCGGCCAGTGTGGCCCCGGCGGCGCGGGCGGCAGCGACGGTCTCAGCCGTGGGCTGGAAGCCGAGCTGGACGGCCAACCGGGGGTCGACCTGCT
>JAIBAS010000150.1 GCA_019695075.1 Promineifilum sp.
TGCCTGCCGTCGCCGCCACGACGGCTGTCGCGTTGTCATCGGCGCGGCGGCCGACGGCCCGCGCCACCAGCGCCTCGGCCGCCGCCTGGGGCGCAGCCCGGCCGACGATCTGGGTCATCTCGTCGCCGGTCACAAACGGCCCCGCGCCTTCGCGCTGCTCCTTGATCAGCCCGTCGGAGCAGAGCACCAGCCGGTCGTTGGGCTGCAATAGCAAGCCCTGATTGATCGTCGCCTCCCGCTCCGCTTGCAGCGGGTCGTTGAGGTAGACGCCAAGGTCAACATCGACGTTGGAGCCGTAGCCGATGGAGCGCACCAGCTCATGCCGCTTGGGATGCTTGGCGATCTCGGCCTCGGTCAGCAGGCGCTGGCGCTGCATCTCGAAGGCCCAGGTGTGGTCGCGGGTGATCTGCGCCGCGTGGCCGCCGCGGATGAGATAGGCGCGGCTGTCGCCGACGTTGGCCAGGTAGAGCTGGTTGCCGCAGATGGCGACGACGACGGCCGTCGTGCCCATGCCGCGGCGGGAGCGATCGACGCGCCCCTCCTCGAAGACGGCCGCGTTGGCGACCTGCAACGCCTGGGCCAGCACCAGCGGCAACTGGGCGGCGTTGTTGGCCGTGGCGGCGCGCACCTCCTGGAAAACCGTCTGGATGGCCAATTCGGCGGCGCGCTCGCCCTGGACGTTGCCGCCGATGCCATCGGCGACCATCGCCAGCGTCAGCGTCAGCCCGCCGGCCGTCGTCAGCGTCTCGGCCGCGGCGCGGTCTTCCAGGTTGGGGCGCCCGCCGATATGGCTTGTGACCCCCAAGAGGGGTGTATTCGTCGATGTTGCTTCTTGTTTGGCCATAGGTTCCCTTGCCGCGGCGCGGGCGATAGGCAACGCTCCGGGCCGTTCCTACCACAGGCGGCCCTTCCGGCCGCCGCTGGCTGTGCGCGAGGCGGGCGCGTCCTCGCCGTAATAGATCAGCGCCCGACCCAATTCGACCAGCGATAGCCGGTAGTCCGGGTTCTTGGCCAGACAGCCGTCGATGATCAGGCTGTCCAGCTCGGGCGGAATGTCTTTGGTGAGTTGCAGGAGCGATGGCGGCCGCGATTTCAGAATCTGGCTGGTCGTCGATCGATCGTTGCGCCCCTCGAACGGCAGCCGCCCGCCCAACATGCGATAGAGCAGGATGCCCATCCCCCAGACGTCGGCCTTGGTATGATCGACCTTGTCGTTAGCCTCCGGCGCGGTCAGCATGTTGATCTGGGTGAGTTGCTCCGGCGACATCACGTGGAGCGAGCCGGCGGCCAGCTGCAACTGCACCCGTGTGGCGATGCCGAAGTCGATCAGCGTCGGCGTATACGGGCTGCCGGCGACGACAGGATAGCGGAAGGCGATGTTCTCCAGCTTCAGGTCGTTGTGGGCATAGCTGCGCAGGTGCACGTGGTCGAGCGCGCGGGCGACGCTCAGGGCGATGGTGGCCGCCTCCGGCAGCGACAGCTTCTTGAACTCCTTCATCAGGTCATCGAGCGTGCCGCCGGCCAGGTACTCCATGGCGAAGAAGTAGGGCATGCCGGGCAACTCGACCGCCCGGGCATAGGCCACCGGGGCGCGATCGGGGCGCGGCAGCTGGAAGAGGCGCACGATGCCGGGGTGGTTCAGCCGCTGGATGATCTCCGCCTCCTTCATGACCGACCGGTAGACGCCGGGGTCTTCGGTGACGCGGGCGATCTTCAGCGCCAGCGGCTCCGGGAAGTCGGCCTCGCGCGCGCGCCAGACGGTGGCAAAGCCGCCGCTGCGAATCTCCCCTTCCAGCAGGAAGCGGTCGTTATAGATGCGCGTGCCTTTCAAAAGCGACCCCGTGGGTGCTCGGATGGCTGGCCGTCCTGGCCGCCGGCCAGCATACCATCGACAAAGGTATAGCCGGCGTCGTTGGGCGGCAGCGTATCCTCCGGCGTGGCGACCACAAAGCGCAGCCGCACCCCGCCCCGCTCCACCCGCGCCAGCTCGATGATGTCGCCGTCCTTCAGCCGGTGGGGCACAACCGGGGCCAGGCGCTCGCCGTTGAGGTAGGTGCCGTTGGCGCTGTCCTCGTCGCGGATCATGAAATGATCCTCTTCATCGGTGAGGGTGCAGTGCAGCCGGCTGATGGGGCTGTTCTCGGACTCCTGCTGGAAGAGCAGCTCGGCGTTCTGGCGCGAGCGGCCGATGGGCGTGTCGCCGTAGACCTCGTAGCGATGACCCACATCGCCGTCGCCGGCCAGCAGTTCCAGGTAGGCACGCACCTCGGAGCGACGGTAGCGGTTGGTGATCCGGTCGATGCCGCGGCGCACGTTCTGGGTCATGCGTTGCACCGGCTGCGTGCCCCGCCCGATCCACAGCACCGCGGCCAGAATGAGCGCCAGCAGGGCCACCAGCAGGCTGATGGCCGCCACCGGGTTCTCGCGGATGGGCCGCTCGATCCGGCCGCAGATCGGATCGGGGGTGATGCAGGCTATCTCCGGCGAGGGCGGGGGCGGCGGCGGGGGTGTTACCGTTGCGCCCGGCTCCAACGTCGGCGGCACCGGCTCCGCGCTGATGTGGACAGTCACTTCGGCCGAGGCGCTGTCGGTGAAACCCAACTCGTCCACCACCTCGACCGTCAGCGTATGAGAGGTATCGCCGACGACGGCCACGGTGCGCATGTCCCAGGAGAGCGTCACGGTCAGGCCGTCGCCCTCGGCGCGCACATCGCCGATCGGGTCGGCCTCGACGCCATCGACCAGCAGCGTCGCCTGGAGGATGTTGCGTATGGGGTTGTTGCCGAAGCCGACTTCGGCAACGACTTTCTGCGTCGTCGGCTCGGCCAGCGCGGCGTCGTTGCCGGTCATCTGGCGGGCGATGGTGGTGCCGCTGTCGGGCACGCGGATGACGACCTGCGGCGGCTCGATCTCAAAGTCGTAGCTGATCGTGCCCGGCGTCGCGCCGGGCAGGCCGACGGTGACGTTGCGCGTGCCCGGCTGGTTATCGCCGACGCGGTAGCTGACGACGTACTGCCGCGCCCGCGTGGCTACGTCGCGATAGGTGTCCGTCATCAGCCCGGCGTCCAGGCCCATCAGGGTGAATGTCCCGCCGGTTTCGGCGGCCAGACCCTCCAATAGCTGACTGCCCTGGCGCATCGACGCGGTATAGACGGGGATAGCCGCCGCGCGGGCCTGATCGATCAGTGTCTCATAGCCGATGTTGGACTCTAGTTGGCGCGTCAGGAAAATGATGACGTGCGGCTCGGTGGTCGCGGAGCGTTCGATGTCGGCCACAAGCTCGCTCATCACGGACATAGATCGCGAGATGCCGCCGTCGCTGGGGTTCGGCGCGTCGAGGCCAGCAATGGCAGCCCGGTCGGTGGTCGGCCCAATGAGTGGCGCCAACGTGCGCGTGTTCACGGCGGACACAGCCACCGTCACGTTGCCCGCGTCCATCCAGCCGCCACTGCCGAAGCTGCGGATGGCCTCGCGCGCCGCGGCCCAACTGGCGTCGTCGAGACTGATGCCGGCTTCGACGACGAAGTGGACGGTAAGCGGCCCATCCTCTTCCAACAATGACTCGGCCGTGGTCTCTGTCTCGCCGTCCTGAATCTCGACCTGCGCCCGCTGGAAGCCGGGCACGGTGCGGCCGTTGGCGTCCAGCGCGCGAAAGCGCAGGGTGATGGCCGGGAAGGCGCTGGGATCGACGTCGGTCACGACCACCCGCGCCACCGGTCCCTGGGCCGAAGCGATGGGCAGGACGAGCAGGCCGAGAACCACCAGGACAAGCCGAAAAGTCCACCTTGCTTTTTTGGACATTATGCTTCTCTATGATTGCGGGTGAGGCGATGATTGCAGGCGGGACAATAGGGAAGACGGCGGAGAGTAGCGGGAACTAGGCGCGTCCAAGGACAGGCAAGGTCATTGGTCGAGAAAAGGTGTCCCCTTGCTCTGAACCGACTGGGCTGGCAACTGCGCCGCATCTGCTCCACGACCTCCTGGTCTCATGAGCGCCCCACCCACCTCAGGACGCCACTGGCAATGCCGATCAAAGACCAATACGCGAAGGAAACCGGGACTACACGCTAAGAATGAGTGGATTATAAGAGCGCATGACTAAAACTTCAAGGATATCCGGCTTGAATGTCCTGTTGTGATGGGGCACAATCCGCAGCAACGGTCATCACCCTGCGCACTTTGACCGAAAACAGCATGCCACGTGGCGCGCGGGTGCGGCTGGGAGTTTACCCGTTGGCTTAAGGACACAACGCCACCCATGCAACCCCACTATAACCTCTGGATCGAGATCGATGGTCAGGTCGTCCTGTCCCTATGGCGGGCGGAGCTGCTACGCGCCGTCGCCCGCCACGGCTCCATCAGCGCCGCGGCCGAGCGAATAGGCATCCCCTATCGTACCGCCTGGCAGAAGATCCATGAGATGGAAACGCGCCTCGGCCGGAAACTGGTTGAGACGCAGACCGGCGGCTCCCACGGCGGCGGCGCGCGCCTGACGCCCACCGCCGCCCTCTACCTGGAACAGTTCGACCGCTTCGCCCACGACCTCGACCGCTTCATCGCCGAGTCCTTCGCGGCTAACTTCCACCTGCCCGACTGAGCGCCGGCCCACCGTTTCACCTCAAGACGCTTGTGGCGCGCCCTTTGCTGAGTATACTTTTATCAGGCGTTATGATCATTCATCATAACGACAAGGAGAAGGAACCCATGCGTAGATTTGTCCTATTCTTCCTCGTTCTGGCGGCCCTGCTGGTGCTGGCCGCGTGCGGCGGTGTCGGGGCGGCCGAGCCGACGGCCGCACCCACGACCGCCGCCGCAGCGCCCACCGAGGCCCCGGCTGAACCGACGCCCGAAGCCGCCGCCGAAGAGCCGCAAGTGCTGCGGCTGGCGACGACCACCAGCACGGCCGATTCCGGCCTGCTCGACGCCATCTTGCCCGGCTTCGAGGCCGCCTACAACGCCCGCGTCGATGTCGTCGCCGTCGGCACCGGCCAGGCAATCGAGATCGGCCAGGCGGGCGACGCCGATGTCATCCTCGTCCACGCCCGCGCGCGCGAAGATGCCTTCGTCGAAGAAGGCTCCGGCCTGGCCCGCTACGACGTGATGTACAACGACTTTATCATCGTCGGCCCAACCGATGACCCCGCCGGCGTGCAGGGCATGACCAGCGCGGCCGAGGCCCTGGCCGCCATTGCTGCCGCCGAAGCCCCCTTCGCCTCGCGCGGCGACGACAGCGGCACGCACACCAAGGAGTTGAGTCTGTGGGAAAAGGCCGGCGTCACCCCGGAGGGCGATTGGTACAACTCGCTCGGCCAGGGCATGGGCGAGACGCTCACCTTCGCCAATGAATCCAACGCCTACACCCTCACCGACCGCGGCACCTACCTGTCCATGAGCGCCACGCTGCCCAATCTGGCGATCATGGTCGGCGGCGACAGCATCGCCGACAACGCCGATTCGGCGCTGCTCAACCCCTATGGCGTCATCCCCGTCAACCCGGAGCTGTCGGCCAACATCAATGCCGAGTTGGCCCAGCAGTTCGTCGATTGGCTCATCTCGCCCGAAGTGCAGGAGCAGATCGGGCAGTACGGCGTGGAAGAGTTTGGGCAGCCGTTGTTCTACCCGAACGCGGCACAGTAAGAGGAGTCAGCAGTGGTCAGTGAACAGTGGTCAGTGGTCAATAGCCGGTGGTCGCCGTCGCCGGTACTGGTCACCGTCCGCTGGCCACTGACCACTGACCACTGACCATGGACACCCTACTCGACGCCCTGCGCGAAGCCCTGCGCCTGCTGACCACGCTCGACCCGGCGCTGGTCGAGATCATCGGCCAGACGCTGCGGGTGACCGGCTCGGCGCTGGCGCTGGCGGTGCTCATCGGCCTGCCGGCCGGCGCGTGGCTGGGGCTGCGCGACCGGGTGCCGGCTGCCGGCTGCCTGATGCCGATCATCTACACCGGCATGGCCCTGCCGCCGGTGGTCGTTGGCCTCTTTGTCTACCTGTTTCTATCCAGCCAGGGGCCGCTGGGCCGTCTCGACTGGCTCTTCACAGCGCGGGCGATGGTCGTCGCGCAAACCATCATCGCCCTGCCCTTGGTCGTCGGTCTGACGCTAACCGCCCTGCGCGCGGTCGATCCGGCCATCAAGCTGCAAGTGCGCTCCCTGGGGGCCACGCGGACACAGTTGGCCTGGGCGCTGCTGCTGGAGGCGCGGCTGGGCGTGCTGGCGGCCATCATCGCCGCCTTTGGCGGCATCATCTCCGAGGTCGGCGCGGTCATGCTCGTTGGCGGCAACATCGAGGGGCAAACGCGCGTCCTGACCACGGCCATCGTCCTGGAGACCCGCCGCGGCAACTTCGCCCTGGCGCTGGCCCTGGGCCTTATCCTGCTAACCCTGGCCTTTCTGACCAACTGGCTGTTTCACCGGCTGAGCGAGGAGTGACGAGTGGAAGAACCTCGCGCAAAGAACGCAAAGAACGCAAAAAGAGAATTCTCTTGGCGTTCTTTGCGTGAGGCTCTTTTCTGACCTGCTGACCGACTGCCCACTGACTCACTGTCCACTGAACACTGACCTACTGATCACTGACCACTGCTTCCCATGCCCCCCCTCTACCGCCTCGACCACGTCCAGAAAGCCTACGATGGCCGCGTCGTCCTCGATGTGGACGAGTTGGCCGTCAACCGCGGCGAGGTGCTGGCGTTGGTCGGGCCGAGCGGTTCGGGCAAGAGCACGCTGCTGCGGCTGCTCAACTTCCTGGAGCCGCCCACGGCCGGGGCGCTGTCGTTCGATGGGCAGGCGGTGACGGCCGAGCCGCCGCTGGCGCAACGGCGGCGGGTGACGGCCGTCTTCCAGCGGCCGGCGCTGCTGCGGCGCAGTGTGGCCGCCAACATCGGCTATGGCCTGGGGC
>JAIBAS010000510.1 GCA_019695075.1 Promineifilum sp.
GACCCCGTCCGGCCCGGTGAGCGTGAAGACCAGTTGCGCCCCGTCCGGCGGCGCGTCGCCCCGCCACCACAGATCGACCCACAGTGCCGGCAGCGCCAGCGGCGACCGGTCAATGGCGGCGTGGGTCAGCGCCGGCAGGCCGTCCCACTGACCGCTGACCACTGACCACTGACCACTGAACGCCGTCGCGTAGCCGAGCACCCGCGCCTCGGTCGTGCGCGCCGGGAAGAGGCGGTCAGCGACTTCCAGCAGGTTGTCGTCGAGCCAGGCGCGGATGAGGCCGTCGTCGTCGCGGCTGTCGGCCGGCGGGTCGGTGACGAACCACAGCCGGTCGTAGGTCGCCGCCAGCGCGGCCAACTCCGGCTCCTGCCCCGTGGCCGTCTGCGGGTAGGCCGGCAGGGCCGTGACGGCCAGATCGCTGCGCAGCCGATAATGTTCGTGCAGCGGCAGCAGGACGGCGTTGTTGTAGATGATAGCGTCGTTGCCGCCGGCGCGCGTCTCGATGAACCGGACGAGGGCGCGGAAGTCGTCCTTGACGTAGGCCGGGTCGGTGTAGAGGGCCAGCAGCGACAGCGCCGCGCCAAGCAGCAACAGGGCCAGCGGCACAAGGGCCAGTGGGTTGAAGTTTGGCCGGGTGGCCCGCGTGGACAGGCTCCAGGTTCCAGGTTCCAGGTTCCAGGGGAAGAGCGACGCGGGGTCGGAGTCGTGATCCCAGGTGCGGCGCAGGCCGTCGCGGCGCTGCGATTTAGAAAATCGCGCCACGGGCGTGGGCAGCCACGTCCAGATCGCCCAGATACCCAGGCCCACCAACAGCAGGAAGGCCGGGCTGGCGGCCATGATGTGGCGCACGCCCTGGTACATCGGCTTGAAGAGGGCCGAGCCGAGCATCAGGCCGAGCACGGGGGCCAGCAGCCAGACGAGCAGGAAAGCCGGTCGTAGAAGCGCGGGGGGGCGGGGGAGCGGGGGGGCAGGGGAGAAACCCCTCTCGCCCTGTGGGAGAGGGCGACCAGCCGCCCACGTGCCCAACAGCAGCAGCGCCAGCGCCAGCACGTTCAGCAGGATGATGAGCGGCCGGCCGAAATCGACCGTCAGCCCCAGATGGAAGAAGCGCACCACGTCTTGCAGCATCGTCAGCGGCGAGACGGGGAAGTAGTTGGCCTCGGCCCCGCTGAGGAGGCGCGGCAACGTGTAGGGGATGAGCGGGATGGCCGCCAGCGCAGCGACAACCAGCGCGCCGATGATGACCCACCGCCACCCCGCCCGCCACAGCAGCCACGCCCAAAAGAGCGCCTGCGCGGCGACGAGAAACACGATGGTGTAGTGGGTGTAAACCGCCAGCGCGGCCAGTAAGCTGTAGAGAAGCAGACGACGGACGACGGACGACGGACGACGGCGGCGGTGGGCAATGGCCGGCGGCCTGTGGCCTGCGGTCTGTTGTCCGTGGTCTGTTGTCCGTCGTCGGCCGTCGGCGGTCCGCATCGCGCGCCACAGGACGAGGCTCATCCCCGTCGCCAGCAGGACGAGCAGGGTGTACATGCGCGCTTCCTGGCTGTAATAGACTTGCAGCGGGTTGACGGCTGCCAGCAGAGCGACGAGCAGGCCGAGGGTGACGGCTGACCCTCCAGTTGCCGTCCCTCTCCCCAAGGGCGAGGGGGTCTGGGAGGGCAGCAACGCGCGGCCGAACTGATAGAGCAACGGGATAAGCAGCACGCCGAACAACACCGACGGATAGCGAAAGGCGAAGTCCGACAGGCCGAACAGCCGGCGCGTGACAGCGATGATCAGGTAATAGAGCGGCGGGTGGGTGTCGGTCGTCACGACGCCCTGAATGACGATCTCGTTGCGCAGAATCTGGGCCAGCGGATAGCCGGAGCGCGCCGGCGTCAGCCCCTCATCGGTCCAAAAGCTGAAGGCGTCGAGGTTGTGGACGCGCAGCCAGGCGCCCAGCAGGAGGAGGGCGACGAGGAAGACGAGCGGGGCGAGTGGTTTAGAAACCGAGTTTCTTCCGAGAAACTCGGTTTCTACGCTGTGGGCAACCATAACGGTAGATTCTAGCGCGTGCCGGGACGATCGGCACGCGGGCATCGTGGCGCGATTCTCCGAATCGCTCTGCGAAAGAACGCGATTCGGAGAATCGCGCCACGCACGAGCGTGGGGGAAGCGATGGGCGGGCAATGGGCAGGCGTGGCCCGTTTGGGCTATGATGGCTTCATCCATAGTGGCGCGGCCGATGCTGCCGCGCCGGGAGGGTTGAGCGATGTTCCCGCTGCGGCGCGCGTCCATTGTCTTTCTGGGGGTTCTCTTTCTCGCCTGTGCCTTGCCGGCCGCGTGTCGTTCGGGGGCGGAATCGCCACCGTTAGAGCCAACGACCACGACGATCGTTGCCCGGCAACCGATGGCCACACCGACGCCGGCGTCGGTGGCCGCCGCGCCGGCCGTAGCCACGGCAACGCCCCTTACCGACCTAACTCCAACCGCTCTCAATTCCACGCCGACAGCCACCCCAACTTCCCCACTGCCCTCGCCGACGCCCGGCGACGAACAGGAGCACGGCCGGTACATAACGGCTGAACCGTTGCCGCCGACGCGCACGGCTGTACCAACGATCACCCTCAGACCGACACTTACACCTCCACCCTTCCCGAGGTCTCTTACAGAGTGTGAGGTGGGTGATACTTTCAACTTCGCCTTTCGGTCGGCTCAGCCGTTGCCGCTTGATGTCTCTATGGCCGCCGAGGCACATTTCGCTTTCGATCCACCCCATTCTCTCTTTATTGCCATCGAGAATTGGGTGGGACTGATCGACCTGCAAGACCTACTCAACGTGGAGGCGAAGCAGGATATCGACGTCGTGGGATTCGTGAAAACGCCCCAACTACCCATCATCCGAGACATCGCCGTGCGAGACGATGTCGCCTATGTTGTCGGTGGCTACCAACTGGTGATAATGACGGCCGCCTTCGATTGTTACTGGTTCCCCATTACAAGCACGACTCTGTCGTTTGCGCCGCAGAACATCGAATTGGAAGGAGAGCGCCTCTACGTTGGCGGTATCGCCGATGGAGAACTCCAGATCGAGGCGTTCAACCTAGCCGCCCTGCCCGCTGTCGAGAGCCTGGGAAGTTTCGCTCTACCTCCGGCGATCTGGTCAGTAGTGGGCGATCAACTGTTGACCTACAATGAGCAGCGAGCGACCGTCACTGTCACCGACGTCACCGACTTGGGAGCTGTAACGGCGCGCGATGTGCCTCTGCCGCTTGATCCGGCATGGCAGCTCATCGGTCGGCCGCAACTCGTCGCTGATGCCCTGTCTTTGGTGGTCATCGATAAGGGGCTTGTGTCCATCACCGGGTTGCTGATGCCAGAGCCAACCGTCGTCTGGCACGAATTGCCCACCTACTACTCCCCCATCGGCAGCCACACCGCCCAGGCCACCACTCTATTTGTTGCCTTCAGTTGGGCCGATGCCAACCGGTACAACTCGTCTGTTTGGGTCAGTACGCGAGATGAGCAAGTCCCCCTGAGGGAAATTTCTCTTTACCCCCACTTTCCCGTTTTTCACTTCTACGCCATACGTGACAACCTCGTCTTTGCCTTCTCCGACTACTCGCTGATCGTCATCGACCTGACTGCGCCGGCGGGGCAGGAGATTGTGCGGACGTATCCATTGCGGGGCAGGCTGGACCAGTAGCGCCATGAGCACCAACCCGATCTTCTTGACGCTGGCCATGCTCCTGGGCTTTCTGTTCAATGCCTGGCTCGTCTGGTCGCTCTTCACCCGTCCGGAGTCGTTCTGGAAGTGGCACGAGCGTGGGGTGGAGGCACGACCGGACTTGCGCGATCAGGACATTTACAAGGGGTGGTTGTTCTTCGCGCCGTTCATTATGCTACTGGTGTTTGGGTGTGGGTTGTGTTGGCTGAGCTACGGGTGGGCATCCGTCATCTGGAGCGCACTGGCAAGATGACATTGTCGCCGCCAGGCGATCCCACCCATCTGGTGAAGCAAATGTTACCCAAGGTACAACGGTCATCTGTAGCCGGAATGTGGCGCTTTGCCGGTCTCGCCGGTGTCATTGCCGCCTCGCTCGCGTTGGCCGGTTGCGGCGAACGGCGGCCTTTGGCGGGCACGCCCATTATCGCGACGACGGGCGCGGCTTCTATTGCCGTCGCCGAGGCCACTCCGGTTTCGCCGGCGACCCACACGGCCGTTCCCACCGCCACCGCGACAGCAGCGCCGCCGTCCCCAGCCCCTTCGCCCACCCCTACCGTTCCGCCGGCGACACCTCCTCCGGCGGCCGACGTCGGATTGGAAGTACTCGGTCAACAGTGGGGCCAAGCCGCGGGCATCGCCGTGGCCGACAGTGTAGCCTACACCGCCATCGGGCCGCGCGTCGTCGCCCTCGACGCGACCGCCCCCACCGCCCTCGCGCCTCTGGGGCAGAGCGTGCCGCTGCCTGGCGTTGTCGGCGCGGTAGTGGCCAGCGATGGTCTGGTCTATGCCGGCGCGGGGTCGTCGGTCGTGGCGCTGGACGTGGCCGACCCGGCCGCCATCGCTGTGCGGGGACAACTTGAACTTGACGGCGTGGTGACGCAGTTGGCCCTGCGCGATAACGTCCTCTTCGTTGGGCTGAGCCGGCCGGCCGCGGGCGATCCCACCGGCGGTGTGTGGGCCATTGACGTCAGCGCCCCCGATCAGTTGCGGGCGCTGGACTCGGCCGCGCTGCCCTGGGCCGTCCACGCCCTGGCCTTGGGCGACGACCACCCCTTCGCAGCTAATCCAGCAACGACCGACTTCTACGCCGTCGATATCTCCAATCCGGCCGACCTACTCGACGCCGTGGCCGTGCCCGGCGTGGGGCTGACCTATAGCCTCAGCCTGGCCGGCAACGTGCTGGTGGCCGGCGGCGGCGTGTCCGACCTCCACGCCTGGGACGTGAGCGACCCGCTTCGGCCGCAACCGCTGTGGGACGTTCAGGCCCCGCCGGATGCCGCGCTGGGTCTAGGCGTCGTCGAAGACTTTGTGTTGGCCGGCGAACGCGCTTTTTTGGCCGTTGCCGGCTATAGCGGCGACGTGATCGGCGTGTTGCCAGTCGAGTTGCCGGCGGCCGTTCCCGCCGGCACGGACGGGACGCTCACGTCGTCCAAGCTGGCCATCGCCGATGGACGAGCTTTCTTCGCCCGCGGCAACGTGACTGCCTACGACTTGGCCAACCCATCGGCTGCCCCGCTTAGCCGGTACGAACTACCATCCGTGGGTGACGTAGACATGATGGGTGACATCGGCATCGTCCTGGCCGGCAACCAATTGCTGACGCTTGGCCTGCCCGATCTGACCGTGCTGGGCGCGTACACGGGCGAAGTGCATTGCCAGCCGTGCTACGCCGCCTACCTGGACGTGACCCTGGCCAGTGACGTGGCCTATGTCAGCGCCGCCGACGACGGGCTGCGCATCATCTCCCTGGCCGATCCGGCCGCGCCGGCGCTGCTCGGTTCGCTGGACGCCACAACCGGCTATGCCGAACTGCGCGTGGGCAGCGTCGCCGCCGGGCAACTGGTCTACCTGGCCGACGCCGGCGTGTGCGATGGCCCCAATCTGCTGGCCTTTGACCTGGCCGATCCCGCCACGCCGCGCCGCGTTGATGCGTTGTCCAATGCGGGCTGTATCGCCGCCCTCGACGCCGCCGACGGCCGCCTCTACGCCGCCGGCAACTTCGCCGACCGCCCCGGCGGCGCGCTGACGATCTTCACCGAGAGCGCGGCCGGGCCGCAACCGGCCGGATCGCTGGAGTGGCCGGAGCCGATCAGTAGCGTTGCCGGCTTCGGTGACTTCGCCCTGGTGGGCACGGAGGCCGGGCTGGCGATCGTCAGTGTGGCCGACCCGACAACGCCGCTGGCCGTCGCGGCGCTGCCTGTTCCCGGCGGTGTGCAGGATATCGCCGTTGTTGGTTCGCTGGCGCTGGTCACGACCGCCAGCGAAGAGAGCCAACTGCTTGCGGTCGATCTGGGCGACCCCTCTGCCCCCCGACAGGTGAGCGCCGTCGCTCTACCATCGGCGGGCATGCGCGTGGCCGCGGCCGGCGGGTACGTGCTGGTGGGGGATGTGGCGGCGGGAATCGTTGTGTTGCGTGTGGTAGAATGAGGGGTGCTATGCCAACTTTCGCCGCAGCAGTTGATTTCACAGAGGACGCGCTGGTCGTCCGCCTGGCCGACGGCCGCGTCCTGGCCATCCCTCTGGCCTGGTTCCCGCGCCTGTTCCAGGCCACCCCTGCCGAGCGCAACCATTGGCGTTGGATTGGCCGCGGCATTGGCATCCACTGGCCCGACCTGGACGAGGACATCGCCATCGAAGACCTCATCCTCGGCCGGCGCAGCGGCGAAAGCCAGGAGTCGCTGCGGCGCTGGCTGGCGGCGCGAACCAGGACGGGATAGACGAATCGGGCTGAAAAGTCCTCCGCAGAGTGCGCCCGTCCGCCCGTCCGCCCGTCCGCCCGCAGAGTCCGCATCCTCAGATGCGGACGGGCGCGCGTCGAACGGGCGCATCTGAGGATGCGCACTCTGTGAACGCGGGCGCGCATTGAACGGGCGCATCTGAGGATGCGCACTCTGTGAACGCGGGCGCGCATTGAACACGCGCATCTGAGGATGCGCACTCTGCGAACGCGGGCATGCATTGAACACGCGCATCTGAGGATGCGCGCTCTGCGAAGGGCCACTGTTACGTGGAGGATGCAATCCCCGCCAACCGCCTCTCCTTGTTGGACACCGCCACCAAAATCTACTACAATTTATCCCAACTTGTGACGCGCTTCACAGATGGTGGGCGGGTTGGCAACCCGCCTCCTGAACAAATGTAGGGCGGGTTGGCAACCCGCCTCTTAAGCAGCCGAAGAGG
>JAIBAS010000578.1 GCA_019695075.1 Promineifilum sp.
ATTGCACCGTCTCGCTGATGGCCGGGCCGTCCCAGGCGGCCACCGCCGCCCGCATCTGCTGTAGCAGGGCTACGCCAATATCGGCCAGAGTACGGGCCACAAACACGACGGTCCCGTCCGGTCCTTCACTGGCGAGCCGTTGCCACGTCGCCCACTTCTTGCCGCTCACAAAATCGAGCAGGCGTGGCAGAATGTCCATCAGCCCGGAGAGCGTCTCGCCTGCCGCGCCGAGGCCGTCGCGTAGCGACTGGATAGCCGCGACCAGTCCGGCATCGCTCCACACTGAAGCGGCGGCCTGCATCTGCTGCATCATCGCTGTGCCGATCTCGGTCAAGGCCCGCGCCGTATCGACAATGGCCCCGCGTCCCTGCGTGGCGATACGGTCCCACGTTGCCCACTGGCTACCGCCGATGAAGGACAGCAGACGCGGCAGAACATCCATCAACCCACCAAGCGTCTCGACGGCCGCGCCGATACTGTCGCGCAAATCCTGCATGGCCTGGGTCAGCCCGCTGCCGCTCCACGTCGAGGCGGCCGCGTGCATCTGCTGCATCATGGCTGCGCCGATTTCGGTCAACACGCGGGCGGTATTGACGATACCGCCCTGCGCCACGTCACGGGCGATGCGGTCCCATACCGCCCACCGGCTGCCACTGATGAAGGACAGCAGGTCGGGCAGGACGCCCATCAGGTCGGAGAGAACGCTCGTCACCGCGCCCACGCCGTCGGCGAACGCCTTGACGCTGGCGATGAGGAGCGAGTTCCCCCAGGTCGCCGCCGCCGGGACTATCGCCCGCAAGAGCGCCGCGCCCACCTCGGTCAGCACCCGCGCCGCGTTGACCACGCCGCCCGTCACGCCCTCGCGCGCGATGCGGTCCCATGCCGCCCAGTTCGCGCCCGTGATAAAGGCGAGCAGCTTGGGCAGCACGTCCACCAGGTCGCCAAGCGCCTCGCTGGCCGCCTTGATGCCGTCGGCGAGGTTCTTGACGCCGGCGACGGTGTAGCTGGACAGGTTGCGCGCGGCCACGGTGAAACTGTCAAGAATGACGCGCCCCAGCGTCCCCAGCACGTCGGCCAGCCACACAACGGCTTGATAGACGCGCTGCTGCGAGATGAGGCCGTAGCCCAGGTCGCCACGGGCAAAGTTGAGCAGATTGGCCGCCGTGGTCATCACGCTGTCAAGGGCCTGGCCGGCCGTCTGGATGCCCTCGCCGAGCGCCTTGACGCCGGCCATCGAGTAGCCCGACAGGTCGCGGCTGGCCGCCGCGAACTCATCGGCAATGGAGCGCCCTAGCGCAATCAGGATACGGGCGATGTATACCACGTCCTCGCGCGCCCGCGTCCCGGCGACGACCTCCCAGCCCGTCACCCACCGCCCGAAATCGAGCAGGCGCGGCACAATATCGAGTACCGCCTGAAGCGCCTTCGCCGTCTCCTGGATGGCCTCGCTCAACCGCTTGGCCGCCGCGACGCTCTTGTCCTTAATGTCACCCGCCGCCTTGACGAATTCCTTTTCGAGGGCCACGCCGAGGGAGATAAGCGACTTGGCGATGGCGAGGATTTGCCGCTTGCCCTGGCCTTCCAGGGCGGCCAGCCCATCGGCCCACTTGGAGAAGTCGAGTAGCTTGGGCAGCAGGTCGATGACCGCCGTGACGCTGGACGTAGCCGACGTAATGGCCGTCGCCAGGTTCTGCGCACTCTTGGCGGCGCTCTCACTCATGCCCTTCGCCGCGCCGACGAAGGTCTTAGCCAGGTCTTTACCCCAGGCTATCAGCTTCTTAGCGACGGCCTGTAGTTCCTTGCGGCTCGCCATGATGTCGTCAAACTCTGGCCGCTGGGTAAACTCCCACAGCTTGGGCAGCAGGTCAGCCACCGCGCTCGTCGCCTGCGCCGCCGCCTGGATAGCCTGGGCCATGTACTGCGCGCTCTTGGCCGCGTCCTCGCTCATGCCCTGCGCCGCCGGGACTAACGTCTGAGCCAGGCCGAGGCCGAATTGGAGCAACTGCTGGGCGATTTCCTGCATCCGCCCCATATTGGCCTGCATGTCGGGCCACTTGTCGTGCTTCATCAGGTCGCCGAGCTTGACGAGCATCCCGGCGACATTGCCGATGGCGGAGGTGGCGCTACCGATGGCATCCGCCAAAGCCGCCGCCGCCTTGTTACCTTCCTCCTTGAATCCCCCGGCGGCCGCGCGGAATTCCTCCGCCATGCGCTTGCCGAGGTCCGTCACCCATACGGCCACCTCGATGATTTGGTCCGCGCCTTCGGGCGACTTGAGCTTGGACAACTCGCCGCCGCTCAGGAATTCCTTGAGCTTGGCGACGGTCTCGGTGACATTGCGGATAACGTTGGCGGCCTCTAAAATTTGCTCCTCGACCGTCTTGGCGGCCTTGCTGCCTGCGTCTCCGCCGCCACCGCCCAGGCCGGACACGACGCCGGTGTTGAACGCCTTGATGGGCGCAACGACGGCCGCCGCTGCTTGCTTGGCCTTTGGCGTCAGGCTCCTGCCCGTTGCCTCGGCCTTGACGAAATCGGCCTCCATTCCGGCGGTGATTTGGCCGGGCGCGAAGGAATTAGAGATCGTTGCCAGGCTCGCGCCTTGCGCGCCCGCCAGGGCCAGCCGTATCTCGGCGGCGCGCTGCTGGGCGTTGGCGACCATTGCCCCCAGGCCGCTGTCCTGGGTCGAGAGCATCCCGCCCAGTTTATCCTTGACCGTGGCGATGGTGCTGTCCCATGAGGCTGCGAAGCCCTGCCGCATCTCCTCGCCGCGTTGCGGAACGGCAGCGATGGCCTGCTGATAGGTGGCGTTTACGCCCTGCATCGACTTCTGGAAGGCCGCGTAACCCGCCGCCGGTCCTTCGGTGAGGGCCACCCGTAGCCCCTCGCCGATGGCGCTCATCGAGCCGCCGAGCGCAGCAATCAACGCCTGCACCGTCGCCACGACCCGGAAGGCGATGCCCTGGATGTCGCCCCAGTTATTCGCCCACGCCACGGCCAGGAGTGCCACACCGGCGATAAGCAAACCGATGGGCGTCAGCAGCGCGCCGATAGCAGCGACGGCCACACCGACCGCCGCGCCCAGCGCCGACAGCGCCGCGCCGATACCGGCCACCGCCGCCGCGATACCTGCGCCCGCGAGCAGGCCGGCGACGACGGCCAGGGCCGCCGCGAAGGGCTGCCAATGCTCCATGACGAACTGGACGACTGTCCCTAGCGCATTCAGCGCCCCGGCTAGCGCCTTGCCGAGCAAATCGGCCAGGGTCGCCACGACGGGGACGGCGGACATCAACGCATCGCCCAGGACGGCGAGGTAGGGCTGGGCCGCCTCGAAGGCCGCTTGAACCATCGCCATGCCCGTCTGGACGACGCTGACAATCTGATTGATGACACCGCCGACCATGCTGGCGGCCTTATCGTCCAGGCCTAGCGCCGAGAGGATACCCGTTGCCGCTCCGCCCAGGCCGGCCGACTTGAAGCCCTGGATAGCCCCCTTGAACGCCTCGATTGCCCGCGACACGCCTTCGCCGATACCGGCGGCGAGTTGCTGGATACCTTGCGTCATGGCCGGGCTATTCAGCAGGTCGAGGAGGCTTTGCAACTGGTCCTTGAGCGCCTTGAATAGCGGTTCACCGGCCAGCCGTTGCGCCTGCCCGAACCAGTCCTTGAGGTTAGACATCATCCCCTCAAAGGTCTGGCTCTGGGCGTCCATCATGCCGCCAAATTTCGTCTTCATCGCCTGCAGCAGGACGGTCATGGACTTGTCTAGCGGGCTAATCAACTCGCCCGACTTGGAGAACTCAAGCCCCATCTGCTTAAGTTCGTCGCGGGTCGTAATGCCCAACTCCTGCATCCGGGCAATCGCTTCGCCCGTCGCGCCGCTGGCAAACTTGCCCAGATAAGTGCTGATCTCGGTGAAGGATGCGCCGGTCCCGGCGGCCACGTCACCCGCTACGGTGCGTATCTCATCGCCGGCCATGCCGAACCGCTGGGCAACGTTTTCGGCGTGGAGGCCGAACGCTTGCAAGATTTTGTCAGCCTGGACGACTTCGGGTAGCTCAAAGGGCGTCACCTTACCGAATTCGGCTAACTCCGCCAGCCGCTGCTTGGCCGCGTCAGCACTCTTCAGCAGGACCGTAAACTGCGTCTGATACCGCTCGAATTCGGCATTGCCGCTCACCATGCCCGACGCCAGGCCCGTCACGGCCTGGGTGAGTTGCGACAGCCCCGCCGTGGCGATATTGCCGAGGGTCACGCCGAGGGCCACGGCGCGTGCGCTGACGCTATCCAGCGCGCCGCCCATCGCATCGGCGGCCTGCCCCATCGCCCCCTGCGCATGGGACAGACCCTTGTCTAGTTCGCTTGTATCCGCCCCAATCTTGGCGTACAGGTCCGCGATCTGCGTGCCCATCTAGCGCCCCCGTTTCGCTTCCCGTCGCGCCTTCTCTTGCGCCTTGTTCTCCGCCCACGTCTCGGCGTTACGCGCCTCTAGCACGCGCAACTCCCACCACAGGCGCGGCTCGTCGTACAACTCGAAGACGGAGATATGGGCGCGGTCGGCTATCAGTAGCCGCGTGTACCATTCTGGAGCCGCGCCCATCCTCCCGTTGCTGTCGAGCCAGCGCGTCAGTAGCCGCGTCTCAGCTTTTGGACGGGGCGATGTCGGCAAACACCGCCTCGCTGATGGCCTTGACGAGCGCCAGCGGCATGGCCTCTAGCGTCTCGACGGTGACGGGGACTTGCTCGTCGCCGTCGAACAACTCCCACTCGACGATGATGCGCGCCAGGTAGCGCGCGATGTCCGTCTGCTCGCCCGCGTCGGTCAGTTGACGCAGGTCGGCCAGGCTCAGGCCCTCGATGTTGTA
This sequence comes from Promineifilum sp., assembly GCA_019695075.1. Taxonomy (GTDB): domain Bacteria; phylum Chloroflexota; class Anaerolineae; order Promineifilales; family Promineifilaceae; genus Promineifilum. The sequence goes on from JAIBAS010000578.1 coordinate 4,863, forward strand.
CGTGACGGCGAAGACCTCGCCCTCGACGGTGACGCGCACCGTGCGCCGGGCCTGGGTCGCGGCCGCCTTCTTGACGATGCTCAGTTGCATGGTCTTGCTTCCTTTGTGTCCTACAGTGACGTTACGGAATTAATTACATGGAGGCGCTCCGCATACGTCAGGTTGCTGTCGTACATGATCTCGCCGCTGTACTCCACGGCGTACACGCCGTCGCGGTCGGTGAGGGCGTTGGGTTGGTTGAGGCGCAGCGCGAAGTCGTGCTGGAACTTGTAGCGGATAGTTCCCGCCTCGATGGTCCCGCCCTGCGCCAGGACGCGCATGAAGAGCGTGGTCCCGCCGCGCAGGTGGCCCAGGTAGTTGATGCCGCTGCTATCCGCCTCCACCACGAAGCGGAACGTCTTGGACGGCGCGGTGTCCACCGTCGTGGCGTAGGAGACATTCGCCGGGTTGACATCCCACACCGGGCCGTAGCGCCCCGTCGAGCTGTACTCGCCCTCGAAGAACCGTGTGATCTTGGTCGTACCCAGGTTGCCCGCCACGGCATCGGCGTAGACATCGACCTGCGCAGGCTCGACGGGGATGAGCGCCACCTCCGTCGGGCTGCTCGTCAGCGTCGCGCCCGTGGTGTACTTCTGACCCAGAATCGCGCCGCTGACCTCGAAGTTCTCGCGGCTGAAGGTGTAGCCGAAGTCGGTAAAGATGCCGCCGACGAACCGCTCGGCGATGTTGGCGTCGCCCGTCTCGAAGGTGAACGTTGCGGGCGTCCCAGCGACGGTCGGCTTCGGGTAGATGAGCCAGTAGCGGGAGTTCGTGCCGCCGCTGGGGATGACGGGCGTGCCGCCGAGGGGCTTGGTGTAGTGGCTCGATAGCGGATAGACGATCTCGGTGTACGTCATCGGGCCACTGGCCGAGGCCGTGGTCCAGTCGCGGCCCACCACGCCCACCGTCGGGTGCAGGTAGCCGCTCGGCTTGAACATGGTCACTTCAATGTTGGGGGTCGCCTCGATGGTCAGCGCCGTCAACGTCTTGTTGGCCGACGCTTGAGTCCCTATCGTACCTTCCAGGCCACACTGGTATACCTGGAAGACTGATGCACGCTCAGGCATTGTTGCTGTTCTCCTCTTCCTCTGTCTTGCGCGCCACAGCGGGCCGCAGCCCGATGTAACGCTCGATGGCGGCCACGATGGTTAGCAGGCCGCGCCGAAAAGCCAGCCAGAACAGTCGTTCCCGTTCGTCCATCTCAGCCGCTCCTCCCTGTAATCTCCACCTCGAACCCGGCGCGACGGTAGACGACACCATCTACGTCTTGCTCCTCCCGTATTTCCTCTTGTCCAATCGCCGCGTACACCTCGCCACTCGTCACGCTGACGAGTTGCTGACGGTGTAGCGCCGTGTAGGCCGCCGCCTTGTAAGGGCGCAAGTAGCTGAAGGGCTTATCTTTCGCGTGCACCTTGACCCGATAGCGCGCCCGGCCCAGGACGTAGACGCCCTCGGCGGTCAGCGTTGGCGCAACAAACGGCACGGCCTCGAAGGTGATGAGCGGGTAGACCGCGCCCGCCGGTGCGCCGCCTTCGTAGACGACCAGGCCCGCCAGTCCGGCCGCCTGCGTCAGCTTGGTGTAGAGGAACTGCGCCGCCATGTCCTGGTCTAGCCCACCTGCCATAGTCCTATCCCTTCGTCGCCAGGCCCTTGATGGCCGCCAGGAACGCCGGTGCAACCTTGTTGACCGCGCCGGTCAGCATGTAACGGCCAGGAATGTAGCGCCCGCCGCGTGTGTGGTGGCCCAACTCGATGTAATGGGCGTACTCGGCGGTGTACCCAACGGTGGCCTCGACCGGCGTGTCCATCTCCACGAACAGGCTGTTCTTCAGGTAGCCCGTATCCACCGGCGTATTCGTGGCGCTGACGGCGGCCACGTCGTAAGCGGCTTTGCGCACGACCTCCGACACGCGACCGGGTAGGTTGCGCTGAATAGCGGGAATGTCGCTTTTGAGTACCACCTGCGTCTTGCTCACCTGGCCTCCACGAA
>JAIBAS010000148.1 GCA_019695075.1 Promineifilum sp.
CCGCTTCGGCCCGCCGCCCGTGCTGACCATGCCCGCGGGCGAACGGCACAAGACGCTCGACACCGTGCGCGACCTCTATGACGGGCTGCTGGCCGCCGGCCTGGGGCGCGACGGGACGATCATCGGCCTGGGCGGCGGCGTCGTCGGCGACGTGGCCGGCTTCGTGGCCGCGACCTACCTGCGCGGCATTGACTTCGCCCTTTGCCCGACGAGTCTGCTGGCCATGGTCGATGCCAGTATCGGCGGCAAGACGGGCGTTGACCTGCCGCAGGGCAAGAACCTCGTCGGGGCGTTCGCCCAGCCGCGCGGTGTGCTGGCCGACGTGGGCACGCTGGCGACTCTGCCCGCGGCCGAATTCACCGCCGGGCTGGCCGAGGCGGCCAAGCACGGCCTCATCGCCGACCCGCTGCTGTGGCAACGGCTGCTGATGGAGGAGTGGCACATCGACCCGGCCCTGCTGGCCACCGACCGGCTGCGGCGGGCTGACCTGCAATCGCTGCTGGCGCGGGCCATCCGCGTCAAGCGCGACGTGGTCGAGGCCGACCCGTATGAGCGCGGCCGGCGGGCGGTGCTGAACCTCGGCCACACCTTCGGCCACGCCATCGAGCAAGTGTCGGGCTACGCCGTCCGCCACGGCGACGCGGTGGCCATCGGCCTGGCCGCGGCGGCGCGGCTGTCGGCCGCCCTGGAGGAGTGCTCGCCGTCGCTGCCCCACGTCGTTGAGATGACCCTGGCCCGGCTGGGCCTGCCGACCCACATCCCGCCGTCGCTCGACCCGGCGGCCCTCTTCGCCGCCATGAGCACGGACAAGAAAAAGCTGGCCGGCCGCCTGCGCTTCGTCCTCCTCCACGACATCGGCGACGTGTTCCTCCGCGATGACGTGCCCGCGGCGGCGGTCGTGGGCGTGTTGGCGGGGCTGGGGGCGAGGGATTAGGGGATAGGGGCCAGGTTCCAGGGGCCAGGGAAGAAGCTCACGCAAAGGACGCGAAGGGGGCCAAGAACGCAAAGAAGAATAAGCTTTCTTCCCTTTGCGTCCCTGGCCCCCTTGGCGTAAGCTTCTTGCGTGAGCGCTCTTCCCTGGAACCTGGCCTCTGGAACCTAATCCCTATCCCCTAACCCCTATCCCCTAACCCCTATGCGCATCCTAACCCTTCACGGCCCCAACTTGAACCTGCTCGGCCAGCGCGAACCGGAGGTCTACGGCCGCTGGACGTTGGCCGAGATCAACGAGATGCTCGTCGCCGAGGCGACCAAGCGCGGCACGGAGCTGCGTATCCTGCAATCGAACCAGGAGGGCGTGCTCATCGACGCCATCCACGACGCGCGGCTGTGGGCCAACGGCATCCTCATCAACCCCGGCGCGCTGACCCACTACAGCTACGCCCTGCGCGACGCGCTCGCCGCGGTCGGGCTGCCCACGGTCGAGGTACATCTGTCCAACATCCACGCCCGTGAGGAGTTCCGCCACCGCTCGGTCATCGCCGCCGTCTGCGTGGGGCAAATCAGCGGCTTCGGCCGGCACAGCTACCGGCTCGGCCTGGCGGCGCTGCTGGACTATCTGCTGGAGCGCTGAGCCGCCGCGCGGCAACAATCGCCCCAAAAAGAAAAGACCGAGTGGCTGGCTCGGTCTTTGTCTTTCTGAATCCCGTGTGTGATGTTGGCAATGGTGGTGAATGACGCGGAGACTATCAGGTCAGGATGGTGATGCGGCGATGCTCTGTGGTGATGCGGCGATGACGTGATGGCATAAGGCCAATGGCCCCCCAGAGTGGTTGCGATGCGTGTGGCAATGGTGCGACAGTGTTGCAGCCCTGATAGTCACGCAGTAGTGCGGTGATAGTGTGATGTTGTTATGGTGCCGGCGGCGATGTGGCTCCGTGGCCTCGTTGTTTGCGCCGCGTCATTCCTACGGGATATGTTGATACTATACACGACATTTGTTACGATGTCACTTACAATTTGCCGGTCAATTGATCACCGACATTTTACTCAGTGACCCACGCGGCGAAGAGCGGCTCCAGGTCGCAGCCGCAGCGCGCCTCGGCCAGGGTCTGGAAGTCGGCCGTCGTGCTGATGCCCCAGCGGAACGCCGCGGCGTAGTCGCGCAGAAAGGCGTCGAACGTCTCCCGCCCCATCTGCTCCTCCAGCGCGCGCAGGAAGAAGGGGCCGCGGCCGTAGACGATGGCTCCATACTCCGGCCCCTGGTAGGCGCGCACGGGCAGGCCGATGGGAATCTCGGCCCGGTCAACGCTCTCCCAGCGGCCGGCGAAGTTGCCGAAGTAGGCGTCGCCGGCGGCCTGGCCGTAGCGGTCAGCGTAGTAGCGATAGGTCTGGTAGCCGGCCATCGACTCGTCCAGCCACGGCTCGTCGAGCTGGTCGTTGCCGATGAGGTTATAGAACCACTGATGCATGACTTCGTGGGCGGTGGTCGATTCGAGGATGTCGTCGTAGCCCACGCCGGCCTGGTTCGTGGCGGTGATGTCGTACATGCGTAGCGTGCCGACGATGAGGCCGGGGTATTCGATGCCCAGCGCGGCCGTGGGCGTGGTGACGATGTCGAGTTCGGTGTAGGGGAAGGGCGACAGGCGGGCCTCGTTGATGCCGATGGCCGCCGCGGCCACGTCGAGGGCCAGCGCCGCGCCGTCGCGCAGTTCGGCCGGGGCGTAGCTGTTGATCGTCGTCGCGCCGGCCGTGCCGCTGACGACCGCGAAGTCGCCCGCGGCCAGGTAGAAATCGCGCGCCGGCCCAACGGCATAGACCGTCGTCCGCTGTTCGCCCTCCTCTTGAGAGAGGGCTTCTTCTTCAACCGCCACCCCGGAGGCCACGACCGTGACTCCCGCCGGCGCGGCCACGCGCACGAGGTAGTAGCCGGCATCGCTATAGGTCAGGTCGCCCTGCACGTCGGCCTCGGCCGTGTTCCAGCCCGTGGCGTCGTAGACCGACAGCATGGGGTAGAAGTGGGCCAGGGCGAGGATGCCGTCGTAGATGGCCAGCACGCCGTAGTTGCGGCCGATGTCGGTGGCCACCTCGGTCACGAAGTGCATGTCGAGGGTCGTCGTGGCCCCCGGCGGCAGCGGCGCGGGCAGGGCCACGGTCAGGATGCTGCGCTTGGCCCCGCTGATGGTCGTCGGCGCGGGCGCGCCGTCCACAGTCAGGTCGCTGACCTCGATGGCGCTGTCGAGCAGGTTGGGGTGGAGGTGGAAGACGATCTCGCTCAGGGGCGCGTCTTCCATGTTGGTATAGAAGACCGTCTGCCGCCCCGTGACGGTGCGCAGGTCGTCGGCGATGGTGATGTCGATGTGGTAGACGGGCGCGCCGGGCACGTCCTCGGCCGCCGGGGCGACGAGGCCGCGGGCGTAGATGGCGCGGTCGTCCCAGGCGATGTCGAAGATAGGGGCTAGGGGATAGGGATTAGGGATTAGGGGGGCGTCGGCGGGCGTGGTCTGTGGTCTGGCGGCCGTGGTTGGCGGCACGGCAGTCGGGTTGGCGGCGGTCGTCGGTCGGCTGTCGGCTGTCGGGTTAGCGGCGGTCGGGTTAGCGTCGTCCGTCGTCGGCGCCGCCGTTGGCACAGCCGTGGTCTGTGGCCCGTCGTCCGTCGGCCCAAAGCGGCAAGCGGCCAGCAGCAGCAGGAGAATCAGCAAGAGCAGCGGTCGTTTCATGATCGGGCAATTGTCTCTCCCCGACCGGCGGCGCGCAAGATAGGGAGGAGGTTCCAGGGGCCAGGGGCCAGGTAAAAGCGTTCTTCCCTAGCCTCTAGAACCTCCCCCTACCTCACAATCTGCTCCAATATCGTCGGGTCGCGAATCAACTCATCGCGGGCCAGCAGGATGACTTTGGCGACCACTTCGGCCGTCTTGGGGTCATCGTCGGCAAAGGGCAGGAAGAGGCGACCGCGCTGCTGGCCGTGGACGGGGATGATGCACAGCGCGCCGCCCGGCCGCCGGTGTACTACCCCGCTACCCAAGTGTACCGCGTAGCTGCTCAGCCGGCCGTCGATGAGCGCGTGACGGTTTTCCAGGCGCACGTTGCCCAGGCGCAACAGGTCTAGCGTCTCGCGCAACAGGGCCGCGCGCGCCTCGACAGTCGAGAAGCTGGCCTCCGGATCGACGCCGGCGCTGTGGGCGACGCTGACCACCAGATCGAGGTCGCGCATCACCTCGCTGAACACCAGCGGCGGCACGTCGGCCAACGGCTGCGGCTGCCACGGTTGGTCGGGACGGACGAAGAAGACCGCTTCCAGCGTCACGCCCTCCGTCTCGGCCGGGGTCAGCCAGTCCATCATCGACTCAATCACAGCCGTCAGGCTGCGCTCGCGGAAGGCGCGCCGGACGCCCATCTCATGGGTCAGCACCCAGCCGCGACCATTGAGTAGCGCCGCGGCCTGGCGGGGCTTGATCTGCTGCCCGGCGTAGCGCCGCGAGAGGTGGCCGGTTTCGGTCTCAGCGGCGGTCAGCAGGTATAGCTCGCGGAAGACCTGCTTAAAGGGCTGGATGCGCTCGGCGCGGAAGCACTCCCGTTGCCAGAGATGCCACTCGCCCGTCTGCCATAGGTCATAGGGATGGGCCACGCGCAGCGGCGTGTCGTCGGTCAGGGGGATGCGGCGGCCGTCGTGGCCTTGCAGCGCCCGGCCGCCGTCCACCGGGTAGCCCAGGCAGCCGTCGCCGTTCGCGCCGATCCAGACCAGTTGGGCCAACATCGGGGCCAGCGTGGGATGGATCAACAGGTCGCGCAACTCGCCGGCCAGGAAGCATTCCTCGCGGCACATCGCCGCCTCCAACGCCGGGCGCATGCGTTTCTGCTGCCCCTCAATGGCCCGGCGGCGCTCCAGCAGATCGACGACGGCCGGGGCCTTGCGCGCCGCGGCGGGGATGGACTTCAGCTTGCGCCCGGCCCGATCCACCAGGATGTCGGGCGTGCCCACTACATCGAGCGTCAGGCGCACGGTCACGTCGCCGGCGGTGGCGCTGAGCGGGCCGGCGAGCCACTCGGCCATCTCGCGCCCTTCCATCGCCCAGGTCAGGCGCAGCGGGTCGGGGTAGCCGGCGGCGCGGGCCATGTTCTCCAGCCCGGCTTGCGCCGCCAGCCCCTCGTTCTCGCGGCGTTGCGCCCCGAACTGGCGCGAACCGCGGCGGAATGCCTGAATAGTCTGATAGCGGCTCAGCAACTCCGCCTCGCGCCCTTCCTCCGGCAGCGGCAGCAGCCCCAGGGCGCGCACGCTGTCCTGATGGCGCTTGGTCAGGATGCGCCGCTCGATCTCCTCGCGGCTGACGCGGCCGAGAAGCGCGTCGGCAAAGAGGGCGGCGCGCTTGTAATCGCCGCGCTGGGCGTGGCGCATCTGCGGGGCGAACTTCAGCCAGCGCGCCTCGCCCAGCGTGGCGTAGACGCGCTGGAACCAGGCCACGTCGGCCCCGCCGTTCCGCAGCTCCTCCGGGCGCAGAGTGGTGCGCGCCGCGATCTCGGCCAACCACTGCCGGCCGATGTCGTGGGCCTGGCCGTGATTTGGGCCGGCCATATTGGCGTGAACCCACCAGACCGCGTCGGCATAGCCCGCCCAGCCGAGGGCCTGTTCGACGGCCGCGGCCCACTGCGGCGCGAAGAGGCCGGCGCCGATCAGCGTTCGCTGCGGCAGGCCGGCCTGGCGCAGCAGCGCGGCCGTGGCCTCCGGCGTGTCGTCGGCCGCCGGCAGGCACACGCGCAGAAGGTGGCTGAGCGTCTCTGCCCGGCTGTCGGCGGGAAAGACGAAGTGAACCGAATGCTGAAAGTGGCCATCCAGGGCAACGACGAGACGCAGGAACCACGGCGCGCCGTAAATGGCCTGCAAGGCCAGGGCCGGTTGAGTGGCCGCGGTCGTCAACTCGCCACGGGCTACTTCCACGGCCAGGATGCGCTCGCGGCTGGCGGCCATGACTTCGCCCAGCACGGGGAACTCGGTCATCAGCCGGTGGGGCCGCGCGGCGGAGAGAGCTTGCAGTTCGCCGAACGGCTGGCCCAGCGTCAGGCCGCGGTCGCCCAGCAGTTGGTCGTAGATGTCGGCGGTTGTCGCCCCGCCGGCGCGGTGGGCCAGCAGTACGTCTTCGATGGTGGGCCGTTGGCGCAGGGTGTAGCCCGGCGGCTCGTCGATCCAGCGCAACAGGTGGAAGAAGCGCCGGTGGTGGGCGTCGCCCCAGCCCGGGTCAATGCGGCGGTAGAAGCGCAGGCCGTGGGGGTAGTGGCTCAGGCGTCGTCGAAACGCCTTGTGGCTGTCGAAGCTGTCGGAATCCGCGCCGCCGCCGGCCGGGCGCGCGGCCGCGTCATGGGGCCGCAACTGGCAGGCCGACTCCAGCAGATCGAGCGCGGCATCCGGCCCGGCCAGCGGCGGATGCAGACGGATGAGCCAGGTCAGCACGCGCCGGGCGACATCGGGGTAGTCGAAGCCGATGCGTTGGGGCTTCTCGTCGGGAAAAGCGAGATAGTAGCTTGCCAGGGAGTTGATCCACGCGCGCAGCAGCTCCAATCCGTCCGCGTCGCGGCACGCCGGCCCGCGCTCGGCCCACCACTTCTCCCACACGTCGCGCAGGAAGAAGTTGGGCAGGTTTTCCTCCAGCGGCCGGTTCGGGTCCGGCTCGCGCAAGTGTGTCCAGGCCCAGCTATCGCCCAGCAGGACCGCCTCGCCCCCGTCGCGGTGGGGGATGGGCGTGTCGCGGTGGGCGTGGATGAGGGCATCGAGCGACTTGAGGCAGGCGGCCGTGGCCGGCGTCCAGTCAGAGACCTTGAGCCGGCGCGGCGGCGCGCACGCCGTCCGCGCCGCCGACGGGGCCAGCCCCAGCGCGTTGGCGAGCGTTG
>JAIBAS010000133.1 GCA_019695075.1 Promineifilum sp.
CAGCCGGCGGCGACGAGGCCACGGGCGACCGCGCCGACGTAGCGCTCGCCGCCGCCGGGAAAGGGCGGGTAAGCCGGAGTAACGAGGACCGCGTGGCCGTTGACGATGATGCAACTCCTATGGCCGCGGCGCAAAGATGACGGGTACTTTGGCCCGCGCGCTGCCGCGCACGATCTGGACCGACACGTCAACCGAGTCTTCATTGTCGCGGATGGTCGTGCCGTGGCCGGTCACTTCGACCGTGATCGTGCCCAACGGATGGTGGCCCAGCCCCAGATTATCGGGCACGCGGACATCGACGGCAACCTGCGTCCAGCCGGTGGCCGTGCCGCTGGCCTGGGGGAAGGTGACGTTGCTGTCGCTGCTGCTCACGCGCCAGTCGTAGCTGGTAGCGGGCACGTCAAGCGTCAACGTCGCCCGAATCTGCTGCGTCAGGCTCGGCGCGTAGCCGATCTCAAGCTCCTCCGGCGACAGCGTGAGCGTCGCCGTCTTGGCCGCAGACGACAGTGCGCCCGTGCGCGCCGGGTCGTGCTTAAACATGGGCCAGTCGGCGCGCGTCGCCCCGCCAGGCAAGTCCCAGACGTAGAGCTTGCTGTTGTGGACGATTAGCTCCAGTTGCCCATCGCCGTCTACGTCGGCCAGGACGGGGTTGTTCATGAGCAGACCCTTGGCGTAGTAGAACGGCCGGCCGGCCGAGGTGGTCTTGGTCAGCATCTGGCCGTTGCCGTCGATGACACCGATCGACCAGCCGATGGTCATGAAGATCTCCATCTTGCCATCGCCGTCGTAGTCGCCCAGGACGACGCCCTTGCCGACGTCCTGCCGGTCGGTGTCGCCAAAGGGGCTGCGCGGGGTCATTGGGAAGCCGTTCACCAACCGGCCATCGGCGTGCCAGGCGAAGAGGCGGCCCTGCAACGTGGCCACGACGATCTCCGGACCGGCGTCGCCGGCGATGTCGCCAACGGCGGGCGAGCCGGGCACGAGGTCGCCCGTGGCCTGCCCGCCGCCCCAGCCGGGCAGCTCGCGCCCGACGCTGTCGAAGGCATAGAGGCGCTGGCCGTAGGTCGGATGGTCGGGGCTGTTGTTATAGTAATACGTTCCTGTGCCGACGAAGATCTCCGGCCGGCCGTCGCCGGTCACGTCGGCCAGCGCCGGCGTCGACTGGATGATCTCCAGCCGGTATTGCGGAAAGCCGGGCAGCAGCGCGCCGCCGCCGGTCAGCCCGTAGAGCGAACCGCCACAGTAGCCCTCCATCCAACCGCCCGGCAGGCGATAGGGGCACGTCCAGCCGCCGGAGTCGCCCGGCTGGCTGTCGTCCATGTTGCCCTCGTCGGCGCCGATGAAGATGTCCAGACGGCCATCGCCATTCACGTCGGCCAGAGACGGCGAACTCCAGAGGCTATCGGCCAGGCGATTGCTCAGGTTCTCCCAGCCAAAGCGAGGGTAAAGGGCGCTGGCCGGTGGGAAGCCGGCCACACGCTGGCCGTTGTGGTGAAAGGCGTAGATGCGCTTGTCGATGCCGCCGATGACGATCTCCAGGTCGCCGTCGCCGTCCAGGTCGCCCAACGCCGGGGTGCTGATGAAGGGCGCGGGGCAGTCGTCGATGGGGCCGGCGTCGTCGTCGCTGAGTTGGGGCCAGCCGGGGCGCGGCTGGCCGCGGTTGTCGAGGACGATCACGCCGCCCGGCTGGCAAACCGTGCCGTGCATGCTCGTGGCGACGACGACTTCGGGCGCGCCGTCGCGGTCCAGGTCGGCGATGGCCGGCGAGGAGGCGAAACTCTGGGTGTTGGCGGCCATGCCGAACAGGCCGGCCACGTCGCGATCCCACAAGATCGCGCCGTTGGCGACGGCCACGACGTGGCCGTTGTTGGTCGCCGCGACGATGTCGAGGCGGCCGTCGCCGTTCAGGTCACCGACGCCGGGCGAACTGGGGTGACAGTTGTGCTCGGAAGCTGACCAGGAGCAACGGGTGTTGGGCAGGGCCACGGTCCACTTCGGCGCGACCTCGTCGTTGACTGCCGCCGGCTCTTCCTGTGCGCCGGCGACAGACACAAGTAATGCCAGAAGGCCCGACAGCATCAGCCCGGCCGCTCTGGCGCGTAGACGTATAGACATGACAACTCCTTGGCTAGAACGCGGCCGAAACGGGTTGAACGAGGCGCATTGGGCGGCTTCTTCCCCGTGTCCCTAGCGCGCCAGGGCGCTGGACGAACGAACAGAACCGGCGGCTTCTAGCAGAGTGGTATAGTGTCGCAGCACTACCTCAGGGCGGTAGTGGCGCATGACGAACTGCTGCCCCTGTAGTCCCATTTGCCGCCGCAGGGACTCGGAGTCGCGGAGGAGTTGGAGGGCCGCGGTGAATTCGTCATGCGTGCGATAGTATAATCCGCCGTTGCCCTGCCGGCACAGATATTTGACCACTTCACATTGTTCGTTCACGAGCACCGGCACACCCGCGGCCCAGGCCTCCAGGGTGATCATCGACAGACTCTCATAGAGCGAGGGCAGCACAACCAGCGTCGCCGCGGCGATGGCGTCGTCCCGGTCGGCATCGGGCACGAAGCCCAGATGCACGATGTCGGGGTGATCGGGCAGGGGCATGTTGGCCTTGCCCATGAGCACCAGCTTGAGGGGCGCGGCGTCGCCGGCCTGCCGGTAGCGGGTGAAGAAGTCCAGCAATTCGGGCACGTTCTTGGATGCATCAACGCGGCCGACGTAGAGCAGGAACGGCTCGGCCAGGCCAAACTTCTCGCGAAAGCGCGCCGCCGAGGCCCCCACCGCCGGCTCAACGCCCACGCCCGCGATCGTGCTGGGCACAGCGCTGTTGCGCGTCACGCGCTGCACCAGCCGTCGCTCCGGCTCGGTATTGTAGAAAATGCCCCGCGGCAAATGGAACACCGGCCGGAAGACGGCCATGCGGACAAACGGGTCGTCATGGGCTGTGGGCACTAGAAAGGCCTTGTCGGAGACGATGGGCAGTCCGAAGGCGGTCGTGGCGTAGTGGAAGGTGAAGAAGATGAAGGCGTCGGTCGTCTCGTAGAAGCGGCGAATGGCCTCGAAGAGGGGCGTGGAGAACGGCCCCTGGTCGCGAACCCAGCGACTTTCGTCGAAGAGGGTGTGGCGGTGGTTGACGACCTCGTGCGTCTGCCGTTGGGCGCGCTTCCAGTCGCGTACGGCATCGACCGGGTAGCGGCAGACACGCACGCCGTCGATGTCGCTCTCACCCGGCGGGTAGTGGTCGGCCCAGGTGATGTAGTCGAGGGCGCAGGTCGTCAGCACGGTGACCTCGGCCGACGCCGCCAGCCGCTCGGCCAGCCAGCGGGCGTGCTGCTCCGCGCCGCCGTTGACCTCGCGGCCATAGCGCTGCACGACGATAGTGATGCGACGGGGTAGGCTCATGCGGGCATCAGGGCGAACGTCGTCATGAGAAAGCGCCGGACGTTGGCCGCCAGTGCGGCGTCGCTGTAATGTTGCGCCCAGCGGCCGGCCTCGCGGCGCATGGCGGTGTAGCGCGCCGGATCGTCGAGCAGGGCCAACACCCGGGCCACGGCCTCGTCGGGCCGCCGCTTGTCGAAAACCAGCCCGGCCGGCCCGGCTACCTCGACCATCGGCTCCTGATCGTGGACGGCCACGGGCACGCCAAAGGAGAGCGATTCGGCGATGGGCACGCAGAAGCTCTCCCACTCCGACGTGACGAACAGCAGCCGGGCGTTCTGGTAGAGCGCGCCCAAAAGGGCCGGGTTGTTGACCTGTCCGGCGAAAAGGACGCGGTTCTCCAGGCCATGGGCGGCGATCTGGCGGTCGAGTTCGGCCTGGTAGCCCTTCGTCTGGTCGCGCGTGCCGGCCAGGATGAGCGCCAGGTCGGGCCGGGCGGCGCGCAGACGGGCGAAGATGTCGATCAGCGCGCCGACGTCCTTCTGCGGCACAATGCGGCCGACGAAAAGAATGTAATCCAGCCTGGCCAGCAGCCCGGCCAGCTCATCGTCCCGCGCCGCCTCAAACTTAGCCGTGTCGGTGGCGAGGAAGAACTTGTGCAACCGGTCGGCCGGGAAGCCATTCTCTTGCAGGATACGGCGGGAATCCTCGGAGTGGACGACGACTTGCTCGAAGCGACCGGCCAGCGCCGGTAGCACGTCCAGTCCGCGCCGGCAGAGGGCCTCCAGATGCGCGTTCTGCCCGGCGAAAAGGCGCGGTGGGCAGATGCCGTGGTAGTCCATGATCTTAAAGTCGGGACTGGCCAGGGCCAGGTCAACGTTGTCGGCCCAGATGGAATAGTGGAACCACAGCAGGTCTTCGCCCGTCGGCCGGTACATGCGCGACGGCTCGGCCCGCCCCTGCAGCGCCGGGGCGATGTGGTCGGCGTAGACCGTCGCCCGCGCGCCCCACTGCCGGAACAGACCAGCCAGATTGAGGGTGTAGTTGCTGACGGCGTCGCCGGGCGACAGGCCGGCGGTCATGATGTGGACGCGCAGCGGCCGGCGATCACGGCCGTTGGGCAGCGCCGGAGCGGCGTTGGGCAGCGCCGGAGCGGCGTTGGGTTGGGAGGTCGATTGGGTCGTAGTCATGAGGCCAGGACGCGCGCGAACAGGTCGCCGTAGCGCGGGACGATGATCGGCCAGTGGTAGCGCGACAGGACGTAGGCGCGGCCGTTCCGCCCCATCTGCGCCGCCTCGGCCGGGTGGTCGAAAAGATAGTCGAGCGTCGCCGCGAACTCGTCGGCGTCGGCGAAGTAGAGGCCACCGTTGGCGTTGCGGCAGTGCTCCACCGTCACGGCGCAGTTGGCATGCACCAGCGCCGGCGTCCCCTGTAGCCAGCTCTCCATCAAGGCGATGGAGAAACTCTCGTTGAGCGACGGCAGGCAGAAGACCGTCGCCGCGGCCAGAGCATCAAGCTTGTCTTGCAGGGGGACGAAGCCCAGGTCGAGGAAGCCGCCGGCGGACGCTTCCGGCAAAGCGACCTCGCCCGGCCCCAGCAGCACCAGCCGCGCGCCGCGCTGCCGGCCGGTGGTCTGCCAGTAGCGCGCCCAGTAGTCGAGCAGCAGCGGCGTGTTCTTGCCCGGCTCGCGCCGCCCGGCATAGAGGACGAAAGGGCCATCCACGCCGGTGCGGCGGCGGAAGCGCTCGGCGTCGCCCTCGCCCTCCACGTCCACACCCGCGCCGAAGACCTCGCGGAGTTGGCCCGGCTCGGCCGGGAACAGCCGGTCGGCCAGGGCGCGCTCGGCCTCGGTGTGGAAGACCAGCGCCCGCGCGCGCGGCAATACTTGGCGATAGAGGCCCAGCCGCGCGTAGCTCTCGTCGTGGAGGCAGGGCATGATGATGCTGCGGTCGGGGCAGACTTGCGCTCCGAAATAGGTGGTGGAGAACAGGTAGGGGATGAAGTAATACAGCCGCTCGGACGCCTCGGCGGCGATGAAGTCATAGAGCGCCGGCACACGCAGCATCTCCTCGATGAAGACGCGCTCGTCGGCGGCCGAGACGGGCCGGTTGTTCATCAGGCGCAGATTGACCGCGTCGAAGGCGGCCCGGTTGCGCCGCTGCACCGGGAAGCGCCGCACGGGCACGCCGTCGATGACCGATAGTCCGGCGGGGTGATAGCTGCGCCCCCAGTCGGCGTAGAGGTCGCGTGTCGTCGTCGTCAGCACCTCGACCGGCATGCCCGCGCGCTGCAACTGTGGGACTAACCGGCGCAGTTCCGCCTCGGCCCCGCCGGGCACGTCCGGCCCATACCAGGGCGTGACGAAGGAGATGGTGGTCATGGGCGCGGCCTAGCGTTCGTCGTCGGCCGGTTCCTCCTGACCCACCAGGCTGAGCGCTTGCAGCAGATGCTCGGCGGCGCTGGCCTGCCGGGCGGCACTCAAGTTGACATAATAGACCACAAGCTCGTGGATCTTCGTCCGCAGCCAGACCAGCAAGCCGCCAATAATGGGCACGCCCGATTTGCTGACAAACACCGGCACGGCGACCTCGTCCAGCGCCAGCCGCGCCTGATAGAGGTGCTCGTAGAACTCCGGCGGGTAGCGTTTGCCGGTGACGACTGGGGCCGCGCCGGCACTGCCAACAGCCGCCCGCTTGGCGATGATCTGCTGCCGGATCTGCTGCATGATCTCTTCGATGTTGACCTCTTCGAGGTTGACTTGTGATTCCGTCGCCGGCTGCTCACTCACGTCGATACTTGCTCCTTGGCCCTCGCGGCCGGGTGGCTCCGTGCGCCCCACCGCGTCCTCATTCCTCGTCCGGGGCGATACGCGCCACGCGCAACACCCATTCATTCGTCAGGATCGCCGTCGGCCGGTGGTCGTCGCTCGATTCCAGGCGTTGGCTGCGAAGGGTGTAGGTCGCCCCTTCGTAGGCCAGGTCGTGCTCGCTTAACCAGGCCGGGTCGCCGATCCAGTAGACAGCGCGACCGCTATTGTGCCATATCTCCACCGCCCGAACCAAGTCCGCGCCGGGTAGCGCCGGGTCGCGCAGGGCAAACGCATTGTGGCCGTAGATGAATTGCAGCGGCGTGCCGAAGAAGTCGCCGTTGCCGATGGGCACGCCGTCGTCGAACAGCAGTACGGCGTTCGGCTCCAGCGCGGCGTTGAGCGCGTCCAGTTGCGCCGTCAGGCCGCGGTGATCGACCTGGCTGACGAGACCCCGCGCCGACCAGGCCAGCCCGCCCAGCCAGACCAACGCCACGGCCGCGGCCAGGACCAGCCGGGCCGCGCGACGATGGGCGTCGGCGTGTCCGTGATGTACGCGGGTAGCCACGACTTCAACTACATCTCGACCTACGACCGCCCGACCGCGCACGCGCTGATCCTGACGCG
>JAIBAS010000305.1 GCA_019695075.1 Promineifilum sp.
TGGGCCAGCGGGCGCTCGGTGCGGCCGGGCGACGCCGGCGACTGGCCACCCGGTGGGCGGATGGTCGCCGTGGGCGTGGCCTGGGTGTCGCCGGGGGCCGAAGTGGGGCCGGAACTCATATCGACCGACAGCGGCGGCAACTCCGTCGTCTTGGCCTCTGGGGGTGCGGACGGCGCGGGCGGTGTGGCCGCGTCGGGCGCGCCCATCAGGTCGAGTAGGGAGATGGTCTCCGGCTCGCCCGGCGGCGCGGTGTGGCGCGGCTGCGGTTGCAGCGGCGATGAGCGGCGCTCCGGGTCGATCGGTTCTTCATCCGGGGGGGTGTTCTTTTTATCTTGCATACTGCCTGATTGACGCCGCAACCGGCGCGGTGGTTCCTGACGCGCGGCCTACGGCAACCCGTCGCTTCGCCGACCGGCGGCGCGGTTAGTTCCGAGTGTGATCCGCGGATTGGGCCGATTTTAAAGAAACTCACGCAAAGCCGCTAAGAATGCAAAGGCGCAAAGGAAGAGAAAGCGGGTTCTTTATCTTCTTGGCGACCTTTGCTCCCTTTGCGCCTTAGCGTGAGCTTCTTCTCATCCCTCTCGACTCTTGACCAGCATTGTCCAGTTGCCGCGCTGGGTCGCCTCGCCCTTCTGGTTGACGACGGCGTACTTCATGACGACGTTGCCGCCGCGCAGGCGCGGCAACGGCTTCGTTTCGACGATCTCGATCTCCACGTGAACCGTGTCGCCGATGTAGACCGGCAGGCTGAACTTGGCGTCCAACTCGCGGAAGGCCAGCACCGTGCCCTCGATGACGCCCGATTGCACCGCCAGGCCGGTGGCGATGGACTGCACCAGCAGCCCGTGGGCGACGCGCCGGCCGAAGGTATCGGCGGCGGCGTACTCGGCGTTGGTGTGAATCTGGTTGAAATCGCCCGACAGCCCGGCGAAGGTGACGATGTCGGCCTCGGTGATGGTGCGGCCGGCCGTGCGCAGGCGCGTGCCGATGGTGAAGTCCTCGAAGTATAGGCCTTTCGGCTGGTAGACTAGCTCAGTCATGGTTTCCTCATAAGCAGGTTCCAGGGGCCAGGTTCCAGGTTCCAGGGACTCGTTGACCTGGCCTACTGTCTTACTGTCCTACTGTTCACTGGCCACTGCTCACTAGCCACTGCTCACTCCGTCGCCGCCGCCAACTTCTCCGTCTCGTCGGCCAGCGTCAGCGCGTCGATGAACGGGTCCAGGTCGCCGTCCATCACCACGGGCAGGTTATAGCTGGTGAAGCCGACGCGGTGGTCGGTGACGCGCGATTGGGGATAGTTATAGGTGCGGATCTTCTCGCTGCGGTCGCCGCTGCCCACCTGGGCCTTGCGCTCGGCGGCCACGGAGGCGCTCTGCTTGTCGCGCTCCATCTCCTCCAGCCGGGCCTGGATGATGGCGAAGGCCAGGCGCTTGTTCTGCGTCAGGCTGCGCTCCGACTGGATTTTGACCATGATACCGCTGGGCTTGTGGATGACGCGGGCGGCGGTCTGGTTCTTCTGCATGTGCTGGCCGCCGGGGCCGGAGGAGAACTCGGCCGTGATCTGCAAATCGCGCTCGTCGAGGGTGATGTCGAGGTCGTCCAGTTCGGGCATGACGGCCACCGTGGCGGCGCTGGTGTGGATGCGCCCCTGCGACTCGGTCTGGGGCACGCGCTGGACGCGATGGACGCCGCTCTCGTACTTCAGCCGCGAGTAGGCCCCCTTGCCCTTGATCGACAGGATGACCTCCTTGTAGCCGCCAACGCCCGTCTCGCTCTCATCGACGATCTCCGTCTTCCAGCGGCGGCTCTCGGCGTAACGGCTGTACATGCGCAGCAGGTCGGCGGCAAAGATGCCGGCCTCGTCGCCGCCCGTGCCGGCGCGAATTTCAATGAAGACGTTCTTGTCGTCGCGCGGGTCGCGGGGGATGAGCAGCGCGCGCAGACGGCCTTCCAGCCCCTCGCGCTCGGCCGCCAGCCGGTCGATCTCCTCGGCGGCCAGCGCGGCCATCTCGGCGTCCTCCTCCATCTCGGCCAACTCGCGGGCCTGAACGACCTCCTCGCCCAGGCGGCGGTAGGTGCGATAGGTCTCCACCAGATCGCTTAGCTCGGTGCGCTCCTGGGCCAGCTCGGTCAGGCGCACGTGGTCGGCCAACACGTCGGGGTCGGCCATCTGTTGCTCGATTTCGTTGTAGCGATCGACAACCTTGTCGATTTTGTCGAAGATTTCGGACATAAGCTGTAATTGTACCCTGAATGGGGCGCGGTGGGCAGGGGGGACAGTGGGCAGCGGATAGTGGACAGTATCCAGTAGATCAGTATCCAGTAGGTCAGTGGTCTGTGGTCCGTCGTCTGTGGTCGGCGGTCGGCCGTCGTCCCTCTAATTGCCGCCCCCCGCCCATGTGTTACAATCTCGCCTAACGGCAGGCGAGTGGCCGGCGCTGTATGATGGTTGCCGGCCGCGCCAACCCCAACCGTTCCACATTTCCCCTTAACAGCAGCCATCGCACTCCCTCCGGACGACGCCGGCAGCTACAACCGCCGCCGCCGGAGCGACGCGATATCTCAGTGGAGGCACGACGATGAGTGACGATTTCATCTTTCGCGGGTCTGTGGCCCAACTAGATCCCGACCTGGCGCACATTCTGGCGCGCGAAGCGGCGCGCCAGGCCTCGACCATCATCCTGATCGCCAGCGAGAGCGAAGCGCCCGATGCCGTCAGCGAGACCCTGACCAGCGCCTTCAGCCACATCTACGCCGAGGGCTACCCGCGCGAGGAGAGCCGCAAGCAGACCCAGGCGGAGATCATGGACCTCGACATGGAGCTGGCCTACTACCGGCGCTACAGCGACCCGCGCTACTACAAGGGCGTTGAGTACGCCGACGTGCTGGAAGCGCTGACGCGGCGGCGCGCGGCCGAGTTGTTCGCCGCCAACGGCATCAGCGCCGCTAACCTCTTCGTCAACGTGCAGCCGCTGAGCGGCGCGCCGGCCAACAGCGCCGTCTACACCGCCCTCTTGCAGCCCGGCGACACCATCCTGGGCCTTAACCTCAACGACGGCGGCCACCTGACCCACGGCTCGCCCGTCAACCGCTCCGGCAAGGTCTACAAGGGTGTCCCCTACTTCGTCGACGAGCACACCGAAGTGCTGGACTACGACGCGATCGAGCGGCTGGCGCTGGAGCACAAGCCGCGCATCATCGTCGCCGGCTATTCCGCCTACCCGAAGATCATCGACTGGCGGCGCTTCCGCGAGATCGCCGACAAGGTCGGGGCCTACCTGCTGGCCGACATCGCCCACATCTCCGGCCTCGTCGCCGCGGGCATCCACCCCAGCCCCATCGGCATCGCCGACGTCGTCTCGACGACGACCCACAAGAGCCTCTGCGGGCCGCGCGGGGCCATGCTGATGACCCACAAGCGCGACATCGCCCGCAAGCTCGACCGCGCCGTCTTCCCCGGCGAGCAGGGCGGGCCGCACCTGAACACCATCGCCGCGCTGGCCGTGGCCCTGAAGCTGGCCCGCACGGAGCAGTTCCACGCCCTGCAACAGCGCATCGTCGATAACGCCGCCCGGCTGGCGCAGCAACTCCAGGCCCACGGCATCCGCATCGTCGCCGGCGGCAGCGAGAACCACCTGCTGCTGGTGGACACCAAGAGCATCACCGTTGACGGCGTCCACCTGACCGGCGACATGGCCTCGCGCATCCTCGACGTGGCCGGCATCGTCCTCAACCGCAACACCATCCCCGGCGACGTGGGCGCGTTCGGCTCCACCGGTCTGCGGCTGGGCACGGTGTGGATCAGCCAGCTTGGCTTCGGCCCGGCCGAGGTGGATCGCCTGGCCGAGGCCATCGCCATCGTCCTGAAGGGCTGCACGCCCTACCGCGTGGCCGCGGCCGGCAACAAGGAAGTCAATCGCGCGCGGGTGGACTACACCGCCCTGAAGCGCGCCCGGCAGATCGTCCGCGAACTGCGCGGCGTGCCGCCCGCGCCGGCGGGCACGGCCGTCAGCCTGCGCGGCGAAGACGTGGCCACGTTCCTCGACGACGCCCTGACCAGCGACGTGGCCGGCCTGGCCGACGGCGCAACGCAGCCAACACATCTCTTCGGCCCCGGCATCGACCTGGACGCGACGCTGGCCTGCGCCGGCGACGCCTACACGCTCCACTTCGATGACGCCGGCGACGCGGCTGAGGCCGCCGAATGGCTGCAAGCGCTCTCCGACGGCTATGCGCAGTTCGACGACCTCTTCGCCCGCCTGCCCGGCCCCATCGTCATCCGCGTCGAGCCGACCACGGTCGCCGAGACGCTGGGCAACGTCGCCGCCCACTTCGCCGCGGCCGTCGGCCGGCGCGACGAGCCGGCCGAGGCCAACCGCTACGCCGACAGCAAGCCTTACTTCATTGGCCGCGAGCGGCGACCGGCCGCCGGCGACGCCCTACCGCCCTTCCACTGGGAAGAGCCGGCCGACCCGCCGGTGCTGACCACGCGGCTGAACGCCACCCACCGGGCGATGGGCGCGCGCATGGTGCCCTTCGCCGGCTACGACATGCCCGTGTGGTACACCAGCGTCGGCGAGGAACACGCCGCCGTGCGCGAGACGGCCGGGCTGTTCGACGTGACCCACATGGGCGTCCTCGACGCCCGCGGACCGCACGCCCTGGCCTTCCTCAACCTCGTCACCGGCAACGACGTGGCCGCGCTGGCCGTGGGCGAGTCGCAGTACAGCCACTTCATGATGCCCGACGGCTCCGTCATCGATGACCTGATGGTCTACCGCGTCGAGGATGAGACCTACCTCGTCGTCGTCAACGCCTCCAACAATGATAAGGACTGGGCCTGGCTCAATGCCGTCAACGAGGGGCGCGTCTGCATCGACGCGGCCCGGCCGTGGGCGCGCGTGCAGCACCCGGCCGAGTTGCGCGACCTGCGCGACCCGCGGCACGGGGCCGATTGCCGCGTGGACATCGCCCTGCAGGGGCCGCGCTCGGCCGACGTGCTCGTCGCCCTGGCCGGCGGCGACGCCGCCTTCGCCAAGCGGCTCAAGGCGCTGCCCTGGGCCGGCGTCATGCGCGCCAATCCCGGCGGCTTCGACTTGATCATCTCGCGCACCGGCTACACCGGCGAGCGCGTGGCCTACGAACTGTTCATCCACCCCGACCGCGCGGTGGATCTCTGGAACGCGCTGCTGGCCGCGGGCGAGAGCTATGGCCTGAAGGCCTGCGGCCTGGCCGCGCGCGACAGCACGCGCACCGAGGCGGGCCTGCCGCTCTATGGCCACGAGATGGCCGGGGCGCTGGGGCTGAACCCGGCCGATGCCGGCTTCGGCAGCTTCGTCAAGGTCTACAAGCCGTTCTTCATCGGCCGCGATGCCTTCGTCCGGCACGAGGCGACGCGCGACCGCGACCTGGTGCGCTTCCGCATGAACGACAAAGGTGTGCGCCGGCCGGAGTCGGGCGACCCGGTGCTCGACCGGCGCGGCAAGGTCATCGGCCACGTCACCAGCTGCGCCATCGACAGCGAGGGCTACCTGCTGGGCCAGGCCATCGTGCCTTCGACGCTGGCCGAGCCGGGGACGCCGCTGTTCATCTACCAGATGGGCGGCGGCACGCGGCCGATCAAGGGCGTCGAGCGCGCTGATCTCGGCGGACGCCTGCCCATGCCCGACGCGGCGACGGTGCAGACGCGCTTCCCGGAGCGCAAGAAGTAAGAAGCGACAGAGGCACGGCCGGCGGTGGGGCGATCCGCCGCCGGCCGTGCGTCAATTGACTTGCCCCAACCAACAGGGTAGGATCACGCATCAGCAACGACGAGGAGTGGACAATGCGGCGCGAAGTGCTCACGTGGTCTGACGTCGACAAACTCATCGACTACCTGGTTCCCCAGATTCGAGGGCGGTTCGACTCCATGGTAATCATCACCCGTGGCGGGATTGTGCCCGGCGGGATGCTGGCGGAGGCGCTCGACATCACCTATATCCTGACGGCCTCGGTGCGCTTCCCGTCCGACTTCCCCGGGATGCAGCCGGAGATGGTCAAGTACGCCATCCCGGAGTTCATCCAGTTCCCCGACGACGACGTACTGCGCGGGCGGCGGGTGCTGGTGGTTGACGACGTTTGGACCAAGGGGCGCAACAGCGTCACCGTGGCCAACCGCATCGACGCCGCCGGCGGCACGCCGGAGATCTGCGTGCTGCACTACAAGCCGTCCTATTCGCTCTACCCCGGCTACGCGCCGACCTACTACGCCGCCGTCACCGACGCCTACATGATCTACCCGTGGGAGCTGGATCGCGGCCCGGAGATGCTGGGAGCCTGGAATTAGCCGGCCGATTGTGTGTAATCACTGAGGCGCGCCCGCCCGCCGTTGTAAGCCGCGCGCGTCTGGGCTATCATTAAGCCCGTTAACAGGAATGTGCCCATGAAGCCGGTGACCACTGGGTCCCTGGTGGCGGAAGCCGTTGAACCGTGTCAGGTCCGGAAGGAAGCAGCACTAAGACGTCTCTTCCGGGTACCCAGGACAACCTGGTCGGTCACCGGCCTCATGGGCACATTTGCGTTGAAGGCCGAATGACTCGCAGCCCACTCCGGCGAACGTCCCGCGGCGGCGCGCCCGCCGCGTTCCATCAGCCTCGTTGGCCGACAAGCCCGCGCCGCCAAGCGTGGTTCTTTTTGTGCCTGCTGGCCACGCTGCTGGCCGCCGGCTGCCGGCCCGCGCCGCTGACCTACACCGTGCGCGACGGCGCGGCGGCGATGACCGTCAGCGGCCGGTACGCGACCGTCGGCGAAGTCGTTGCCGCCGCC
>JAIBAS010000265.1 GCA_019695075.1 Promineifilum sp.
TCTCTCCGTCCGCGTCGAGCGGCTGGAGGACGAGACGGCTGCCTTCCTGCTGCGGCGCGGCTTTGCCGTGGAGCACGAGGAGTGTCTGCTGGAACTGGCCGAGTGGCGCGCCCTGCCGCCGGAGCCGGCCGCGCCGGACGTGGCCTTCGTGACGCTGCCTCGGGCGGAGGCCATCGCCGCCTTCGGCCGTGTTTACGACGCAGCCTTCGCCGGCCATCCCTGGTCGCAGCCCTACACCGAGGCTGAGGTCGCCACCACGCTGGCCCGCGCCGAAGACCTGCTTTTCGCCCAACGCGACGGCGAACTCATCGGCGTCGTCTGGCACGAGCAGCTGCCCGACGGTCGCGGGCGCGTCGAGCCGATCGGCATCGCCCGCGCCCACCAGGGGCAGGGGCACGGCCGCGCTCTGCTGCTGGCCGCGCTGCACAGCCTCCGCCGCCAGGGCGCGCCGCTGGTCGAGATCGGTCTGTGGCGCACGAACACGGTAGCCATGACCCTGTACAAAGGTCTAGGTTTCAGAGAGGCGGCCAACTGGTATTATTTGGCGCGGGAACTGTCGCCTGAACGTTGACTAAAAGGGGCCAAATGTCCCGTTGCGCGGCGCACGATTGTCCATACAATCGTGCGCGTTGAGTAACTGATTGGTGATCCGGCTCCGGCCGGCGGCAAGTTAAAAACGGAGACCATTCGTATGATGTTCAAAGATACGGCCGATGTGGGCCAGCGACTGGGCAAACAACAGTACATCGCCTCTGACGAGATCAACACCGTGGTCTACCTGGCGCAGTCGTTGTGCAAGCCGGTGCTGGCCGAAGGGCCGGCCGGCGTCGGCAAGACGGAACTGGCCAAGGCCTGGGCGGCGGCGCTGGGCGCGCCACTGGTCCGGCTACAGTGCTACGAAGGTTTGGACGAGAGCAAGGCGCTCTACGAGTGGGAGTACGCCAAGCAGATGCTCTACACCCAGTTGCTGCGCGACACGTTGCGCAACGTCCTGGGCGACGTGCAGAGCCTGGCCGAAGCCGCCAGCCGCCTGGCGCAGGAAGAGGACGTCTTCTTCTCGGAGAACTTCCTTCTGCCCCGCCCGCTGCTCAAGGCGCTGACCTCCGACGAGCCGGTTGTCCTTCTCATCGACGAGATCGACCGGGCCGATGTCGAGTTCGAGGCCTTCTTGCTGGAAGTGCTGAGCGACTTCCAGGTGAGCGTGCCCGAACTGGGCACCATCCGCGCCAAGCATCAGCCGATGGTTCTCCTGACCAGCAACAATACCCGCGAACTGAGCGAAGCGCTCAAGCGGCGTTGCCTCTACCTCTACGTCGGCTACCCCAACCTGGATGCGGAACTCGATATCGTGCGTCTGAAAGTGCCCGACCTGCGGCCGGAACTGGCCCGGCAGGCTGTGGCTGTCGTGCAACAGTTGCGCAATATGGATCTGCGCAAAGTCCCCAGCATCAGTGAGACGCTCGACTGGGCGCGCGCCCTGGTGGCCCTCAATGCGCGCGCCATCGACGAGCAGACCATGAACAACACCCTGACTGTGCTCCTGAAGTACGAGGCCGACGTGCAGAAGGCCAAGCGGATGATGGGCAACGGCGGGCGCTCGCGGCCGAGTGGGCGGTAGACGTTCATGTGAGGTAAGCAGATGGACGACCGGATCATTGAGTTTGTGCGCGGGATGCGGGCGGCGGGGGTGCGCGTGTCCATGGCTGAGTCGGTGGACGCCATGCGCGCCGTCGAGGTGCTCGGCATTGCGGACAAGGAGCTTTTCCGCCAGTCGATGCGCGCCACGCTGGTGAAGGAGTCCGACGACTTCGCCGTCTTCGATGAGCTGTTCCCGCTCTACTTCGGCAGCGGCGGCCCGCCCATGCAGAGCGCCACGGAGGACATGTCCGAAGACGAGCAGCAGATGCTCCAGGCGGCCCTGCAGGCGCTCAGCGGCCGGCTGCAACAGCTCATGGACTGGCTGACCAGCGGCGAGGGGCCGACGAAAGAGGAACTCGAAGAGCTGGCCGAGCGGGCCGGCATCCAGTGGCACAACAACCCCCAGGAGGCGCGCTGGGTCACGCGGCGCATGTTGCAGCAGATGGGCATGGCCCACCTGGAGGAGCAACTGCGCGAGCTGATGGAGAAGCTGGCCGAGATGGGCATGAGCCAGGAGGCGATGGAGAAGCTGATGGGCGTCGTCGAGGCCAACCGCGAGGCGCTGGCCGAGCAGGTCGCCCAGCAGGTCGGCCGCCAGATCGCCGAGCAGCGCGCCAACCGCCCGGAGGAACTCTTTGGCTCTGACCTGATGCACAAGCCGTTCGAGAACCTGAGCGACGACGAGGCCAACCTGCTGCGCAAGGAGGTGCAACGGCTGGTGATGCAACTGCGCAGCCGGGCGGCGCTGCGCCGCAAGCGCGGCAAGGAGGGCAAGTTCGATTCCAAGGGCACCATCCGCGTCAACCAGCGCTATGGCGGTGTGCCCGTGGAGTTGAAGTTCAGGCGCAAGAAGCTCAAGCCCAGCCTGGTGCTCATCTGCGATGTCTCGCGCTCGATGCTGGCGGTGGCCGAGTTCATGCTGCGCCTGACCTACGAGATGCAAGACCAGGTGGCCAAGACGCGCAGCTTCGGCTTCTACGCCGATATGGAGGAGATCAGCCTGACCATCGCCGACAGCCGCGCTTCCGACGCGGTTGACGCGGTCATGAACACCTTCTATGGCCGCGCGCCGATGCACTACGCCACCGACCTGGGCCACAGCCTGGAGACGTTCCAGGACAACTGGCTCGACGCCATCAACCACCGCACGACGGTGGTCATCCTGGGCGATGGCCGCAACAACTACAACTCGCCGCGCCTCGACCTGATCAAGGACTTGCAGCGCCGCTCGCGCCGCCTCATCTGGCTCAACCCGGAGAACCCGCGCCAGTGGGGCACGGGCGACAGCGACATGCTGGAGTACGCGCCGCTGTGCGACCAGGTCTTCATGGTGCGCAACCTGGCCCAGTTGTCGGCCGCGGTCGATAAAATGATGGCCGGGGGTTGAAAAGCTGGCGCAGCTGGCCGAAGCTCACGCAAAGGACGCCAAGGGGGCAAAGGCGCAAAGAAGAAGCTTTCTTCCTTTGCGCCTTTGCTTCCTTTGCGGCTTTGCGTGAGCTTTTATTGGTTTTACACTGCCCCCGGTTCTCGTCTTGACGGCTCCATGTCCCCATGCTATGATCTCGTCATCATGAAACGCATGATCGCCGCTCGCTGGTATTATGCTCGACAACCTGTCCAGGCTGCGCCGTCGGCGCGCTTGATGGTTGTCGGTCGTTAACGGGCGGCGGCAAACCGGATAGCAAGAAGACGCGGCTCGCGCCGCGTCTTTTTTGTTGATGCTTGACGGGCCTGCTGAGGTCGGTCAGGGCTGGGCACAAGGCACAGGAGACAACTATGGCGACGACAATCATCGATGAACTGCGCTGGCGCGGGCTGGTGTATGACAAGACCGACGGCGTCGACGAGCTGGTAGCGCAACGCAAGATCACCCTCTACAACGGCTTCGACCCGACGGCCGACTCGCTCCACATCGGCAACCTCGTGCCGCTGATGCAACTCGCCCGCTGGCAGCGCTATGGCCACACGCCCATCGCCCTGGCCGGCGGCGGCACGGGCATGATCGGCGACCCCAGCGGCCGGAGCACCGAGCGCAATCTGATGACGCTGGAGGCCATCGACGCCAACGTGGAGCAGATCAAGGTCCAACTGGCCAGCATCCTCGACTTCGAGGTGAAGAGCAACCCGGCGCGGGTGATCAACAACGCCGACTGGCTGCGGCGGCTGATGCTGACCGACTTCCTGCGCGACACGGGCAAGCACTTCACCGTCAACTACATGCTGGCCAAGGATTCGGTCAAGTCGCGCATGGAGCGCGAGGACAGCGGCATCTCCTACACCGAATTCACCTACATGCTCTTGCAGGCCTACGACTTCCTGCACCTGTTCGAGCACGAGAACTGCCAGTTGCAGGCGGGCGGCAGCGACCAGTGGGGCAATATCACCGCCGGCGTGGAGCTGATCCGCCGGGCGCGCGGCCAGAAGGCGCACGCGCTGGTCTACCCGCTGCTGTTGCGGGCCGACGGCAGCAAGTTCGGCAAGACGGCCGAGGGCGACAGCGTCTGGCTCAGCCCGGCGCGCACGTCGCCCTACCGCTTTTACCAATACTGGTTCAACACCGACGATGCCGACGTGGGCATGTACCTGCGCTACTTCACCTGGCTGACGCAGGCGGAGATGGCCGAGTTGGAGCAGCTGACCGCGGCCCAACCGGAGCGGCGCGAGGCGCAGCGGCGGCTGGCCCGCGAGGTGACGCGCATGATCCACGGCGAGACGGGCCTGGCGCGGGCCGAGGCGGCGACGCAGGCGCTCTTTGGCGGCGACATCAGCGGGCTGGACGCGGCCGACATCGAGGACATTTTCGCCGAGGTGCCGTCGAGCGCGGTGACGCGCGCGGCGCTGAGCGATGGCGGCGTGGCCGTGGTCGATCTGCTGGTGGGCAGCGGCCTGGCCACCTCCAAGGCCGACGCCCGCCGCAAGATCCAGGGCGGCGGCATCTACCTCAACAACCAGCGCGTCGCCGACGCGGCGGCCGCAGCCACGGCTGACGATGCCATCGACGGCCGCTTCCTCGTCCTGCGGCAGGGGCGGCGGCAGTACTGTTTGGTGCGAGTTAGGTTCTAGGGATTAGGGGCTAGGGAAGAGCGCTCTTCCCTAGTCCCTAATCCCTACCCCCGAATCCCTAACTCCGCCACGTGCCGCACCGTGTAAACCGGCCCTTCCGGCCGCAGTTGGCTTTCGATGAGGTGGACGGCGGTCACGGGTACGTCCAGCGCGGGGACGGCGGCCGACCAGTCGATCGCCTGCGCCGCGCGTTCGTCCTTGACCCGGCCGAGGGTCAGGTGGGCGCGGAAGGGTTTGTCCTCCGGCGGCAGGCCGAGCGCGCTGAGAGCGGCGTTGAGGTCGGCCACGAGCGCCGCCAGCGCTGCCTCATCCCCGCCCAACCCCACCCAGACGACGCGCGGCCGGCGGGCGTTGGGGAAGCCGCCGGCGGCCGTCAGCCGCAAGGCGAAGGGGGAATGTCGCCCGGTCACGTCGTCGAGCACGGCGGCGAGGGCCGGCAGGCGGCCGGCCGGCGTGTCGCCCAGGAAGCGCAGCGTCAGGTGCATCTGCTCCGGCCGCACCCAACGCACGGCCCCGCGCGGCAGACCGTCCGCCAGCGCCGCGGCCACGTCACTCAGGGCGCGCTTGACCTCGGCGGGCAGGTTGATGGCGATAAAGGCGCGAATGGTGATCATGCGTCTTCTATTGTAGAGCGATTTGGCAAATCGCTCTTATTGTGGGGCGATTTGCCAGATCGCCCTACAGGTCGCCCGTGAGGCGTTGCCGCTCACGGCCGCCCGCGCTATCATTTTGTCAGCCGGTAGCCATGACGATCGATAACGCCGCCCTGCGCCAGTTCATCCTCCAATCCTTCAGCGATGAGGAGTTGGAGACGCTGTGCTTCGACTACTTCCCCGAAGTCCAACAAAACTTCACCGGCGGGATGACCAAGAACCGCAAGGCATTGCTGCTGATCGGCTACTGCGAGACGCGCGGCCGATTGGCCGACCTCTACGGCGCGTTGGTGCGGGAGCGAGAGACAGGGTGGAACCGGGCGTTTGGGACCGCGCCGGTAGAGAAACCGAGTTTCTCAGAAGAAACTCGGTTTCTAGGGATGCGCGACCCACGCCAGGTCTTCCTCAGCCACGCCACGGCCGACGCCACCTTCGCCCACCGTTTGGCCGGCGACTTGCGCGCCGAGGGCTGGGGCGTGTGGATCGCGCCGGAGAGCATCCGGCCGGGCGAGAAGTGGGTCGAGGCCATCAGCCGCGGCCTGGAGACGAGCGGCGTCTTTGTCGTCGTGCTGACGCCGGCGGCCGTTGGCTCGCGCTGGGTGCGCACGGAGACGAACGCCGCCCTGGCGTTGGAGCACCGCGACCTGCTGTGCTTACTGCCGCTCGATGTCGCTGCGTGCGATGTGCCCCTGCTGTGGAGCGGCTACCAGTTCACATCGTTTCGACGGAGCTATGAGGCCGGTCTGGCCGATCTGTTGGGGTTGCTGGACGGCGAATCGGCTGCGCCCATCTCTACGCCCGACGCGAAACACGTTCCCGATGTAGAGACGGGTCGCCGACCCGTCTCTACCCCATCCGATGCGAAACCCGCCCCCCGCGAACGACACGTCAAGGAAGAGCAATGGCGGCAATTGCAGGCGCTGGCCCACGAAATCGCCGCGGCGCTGGGCCGGCAGAGCGGCGACGACGAACTGCGCGAGGTCTACCGGCGCTTCAACCGGCAGTTCGGCCTGACGACGTACAAGAAGCTGCCGCGGCGGCGGTTCGCCGAGGGGCTGGCTTTTCTCACAGGCTGGCGCGACGAGGTGATGGCCGCCGCGCCCGTAGAGACGGGTCGCCGACCCGTCTCTACGCCCGACGCGGAACCCACCCCCCACGTAGAGACGGGTCGCCGACCCGTCTCACCCTCGCCGCATAATTCGTCCGCGGAGACGGCGGAGATCGCGGAGACCGCGGAGACGGGTCGCCGACCCGTCTCTACAACGTCGCCCGACCGCCGCATCCACGAAAAGACCAGCATCGAACTCATCCGCATTCCCGCCGGGCCGTTTCTCTACGGCTCGACTGATGACGACGAGTTGGCGTTTAAGGACCAGAAGCCGCAGCGAGTCGTAGACCTGCCCGAGTTCTGGATCGGTCGCAC